>JAPPBK010000226.1 GCA_026705105.1 Chloroflexota bacterium
CGGCCAGACGCAGGCCGACTTGCGCGGCCAGACGCAGGCCGACTTGCGCGGCCAGGGCGCGGAGGAGTTGAGCCGCACCGCCGAGGCGGGCTCGTGAGCGCGCCGGAGGCCCGAGCGGTCCCGGGACGCGACGGGAGCCGGCAGGGGCATCGGCCGATCCGCGAGCTGTCGGGACCGGTCGCGGCGCTGATCGCGGCCGGCGAAGTGGTCGAGCGGCCGGCGGCGGCGCTCAAGGAGCTGATCGAAAACGCAGCCGACGCCGGCGCGGGTCGGCTGGAGATCGAGATCGCCGACGCCGGCCGCGGGCGGATCGCGGTGCACGACGACGGCTGCGGGATCGCCGAGGGCGAGATCGCGCTGGCTTTCCACCGCCACGCCACTTCGAAGCTGGCGCGGGTCGAGGAGTTGGCCCGGCTCGGCAGCTACGGTTTTCGCGGCGAAGCGCTGCCCGCCATCGCCGCCGCCGCCGGCCGGCTGCGGATGATCTCGCGGGTGGCGGGAGCGGAGCGGGCAGCGCTGATCGAGTTCGAGGACGGCGTCGCCTCAGCCGTGCGCCCGGCCGCGCGGGCCGTGGGCACGACGGTCGAGGTCGACGATCTGTTCGCCAACCAGCCCGCCCGCCGCGCCTTCTTGGCCGGTGCGCGGGCGGAGCGATCGGCGATCCTCCGGACCGCCTCGGACGCCGTACTGGCGCGGCCCGGGGCCTCGCTCAGGCTCAAACTGGACGCGCGCACGCCGCTCGCCCACGAGACCGTCCCGGGCGACGAGGAAGCGCGGCTGCGCGCGGCTGCGGCCTCGGTCTTCAACCAGCGCGCGTCGGAGCGGGCCTCGTGGCTCGGGGCGCGCTCGGCGGACGGCGCGGCGGCGCTGGACGGCCTGGCCGGCGCGCCCGACGACGCGCGGCGCACGCGCGACGGCATGCGCCTGTTCGTCAACGGCCGCCCGGTGCACGACCGGCGGCTGAGTTTCGCCGTGCAGGAGGCCTACCGCGGCTGGCTCGGCGCGGGGGCCTTCCCGCTCTGCGTGGTCCGCCTGACCGTGCCGCCCGAGGCGGTCGACGTGAACGTCCACCCGGCCAAGTCCGAGGTCAAGCTGCGCGACGCGGGGCTCGTCTTCGGCCTCGTGCAGCGCGCGATTCGCGAGGCGCTGGCCCTGGGGCGGGCGGACTCGCCGCCGCGTCTCGCGCCTCGCGCGCCTGAGGCGGGGCGCACGCCTGAGGCATGGCGCACACCTGAGGCGGGGCGCGCGCCTGAGGCATGGCACACGCCTGAGGCGGGGCCGCCTGCGTGGGCGGTTGGGCCGACAGCGGCCTGGGACGAGCCCGGACCGCGGGCCGCCTTGCCGGCCTCGGCACCGCGCGCCACCGTCCTGGCCGAGCCGCGGCTCGGCGGCTGGGAGGACGCGCCCAGCGCCGTCCGCGCCGATGCGCTGCCGCCCCTGCGCATGGTCGGCCAACTGCACCGCACGTTCATCATCGCCGAGGGTCCCGGGGGGCTGGTGCTGGTCGACCAGCACGGCGCGCACGAACGAGTCCTCTATGAGCGGCTGCTCGAGCGGCGGCGCGACCCGGCCGACGGCGTGCAGCCGCTGCTCGAGCCGCTGCTGCTTAATCTGGACGCGGCCGAGGCGGCGGCCTGGTCGGTCGCGCGGGAGCGGTTGGATGGGCTGGGCTTTGCGGCCGAGCCCTTCGGCGAACGCACGCTGCGTCTGCGGGCCGTGCCCGCGGCGCTGGGGACGGCCGACGCCGAGCGGCTCGTGCGCGGGGTGCTGGCCGACCTCGGCTCGGAGCCGGCCGAACCCGAGCGCTTCGACCGGGCCGCGGCCTCGGCCGCCTGCCACGGGTCGGTGCGCCGCGGGGCCGCGCTGGATCCGCCCGCGATGACGGCGCTGCTGCGCGACCTGGAGCGCTGCCGCCAGCCGCACACCTGTCCCCACGGCCGCCCGACGCTGGTCGAGATCGCGGCCGAGGACGTGCTGCGCCAGTTCGGGCGCAAGTGAACTCGCCGGCGCGAGATCGCGAACGCCCCGCCACCGCTCGTGAGACACCGCGCAACGAATGAAGCCGCCCCTCGGGGCGGCTTCACTGCGTGCACGCGGACGCCGAGCGGCTAGGTGCCGCGCAGGCGCGGGTCGAGGATGTCGCGCAGGGCGTCGCCCATCATGTTGAAGCCGAACACTGAAACGGTGATGGCTACGCCGGGGAAGACGGCGATCCACCAGGCCTGGGGGGCGTCGGTCAGGGTCTGCCCGCCGAGATCACGGCCCCAGGTGGGATAGGGCGGGGCGATGCCGTAGCCGAGAAATGAGATAGCGGCTTCGGCGAGCACGGCGATGCCAAGGTTGAGCGAAGCGAGAATGATCACCGTGGGCACGACGTTTGGCAGTATGTGGGCCGCCATAATCCGCGAGCTGGGCGAGCCGATCGCGCGGGCCGCCTCGACGTATTGCTCGGCCTTGATACCCAGCACGGCGCCGCGGATCACGCGAGTGTTGCCGGCGGCCAGCACCACCGAGAGGGTCACGATCACGACGGTCGTGTTGGGGAAGACTTCCCACAACCATTCCGCCGAGTTCGAGGCCTGCGGGCCGAAGTCGGGGCCCCGGCCGAGGCCGAAGAATCCGGTGCCTCCAGAGCCGAAAATGGCGACGATGGCGAGGATCAGGAAGATCGCGGGGAAGGCAATCCAGACGTCGATCACGCGCTGCAGGGCGATGTCAACATTGGGCAGGGGGACGGAGATCGGCGACATACCTGCGGTGAGTTCTTCGCGCCGCCGGCCAAGCGGCGAATCGGTCGCGCCGGCTATCTGCTCCCCGACACCGCCCGCGGCGTCGACCCGGCGGCTGCCGAACAGCCGCTGCGTCGTCGTGACGACATTGAACGGCAGCGCGGCGATCTCGCCGACCAGCCGGATCGTCATGTCGATCAGGCGCATCACCGAGACCAGGACCAACCAGCCGGCCGAATAGACGGTCACCAGAAGCAGGCCGACGAGCCCGACGGCGCGACCGGCGAGGCCGGCGGATCCGGGGTTGCGCAGTTGGCGGCTCATGGCCGCCAGGCCATTGGGCGCGCGGACCGTCCAGGCCAGCGATTCTCCGGCGAAGAATCCCGAAAATATGCCCAGCACCGTGGCCAGCACCGCGGTCAGGATGACCGTACCGAGGCCGACCAACACGGTGACCTCTGAGCCGTAGATGATCCGAGTGACGACGTCCTGACCCTTGCGGTCGGTGCCGAAGACGTGGTCGACGGAGGGCGACTGGAAGCGGTCCTCGGCCGAAAGCGAGCCCTTGACGTACGGGGGATTGGGGAAGTTCTCGACATGGGTGGGCTGGATCACGGGCGCGAAGAGGGCGACCAGCACGGAGGCGAGCAGGATCAGCGCGCCGAGCACGCCCATGAACTTGCGTCTGCGCCACAGCCAGACAGGCATGATCGCCGTGGCGATCAGGAAACCGATGGAGGCGGCAAACACGCCGGCCACAACCCCGGTGATGAAACCCAGCGGGCTGCCCAACGATTGATCGACGAGCCGCTCCCAGACATCGCGGGCCGAGAACGAGATGCCCTCGTCCATACCGATCGGTTCGATGACCGTTTGCTCAGTCACGAGGGTTCACCTGCCAACTGTGAGTCTTGGTCGAATCGCCCGTCACCGGCATCCTCGTTTCGCGGCTCCGGGCGGCGGTTGCGGCGCCCGCTTGGCGCGTCGCTCGCGGCGCGGTGGCTCACTGGTAACGAATCCGTGGATCGACCATTGAGTAGGTCACATCCACAATCAGGTTGGCTGCCACAACGACGATGGCGATGCAGAACATGATGCCCAGAACGACCGGCGTGTCACGCGACTGGAGCGCCGTGATCATCCGTTTGCCCATGCCCGGCAGGACGAAGATCGTTTCCATGATCACGGAGCCGCCGATCACGATTCCGACTTGCAGGCCGATCAGGGTGATCACCGGGATCAGCGCGTTTCGCAGCGCGTGACCGTTGATCACCGACTGCTCGCGCAGGCCTTTTGCCCGGGCGGTGCGGATGTAGTCCTGGCGCAGCACCTCAAGCATCTGCGCGCGGGTCAGGCGCATCACCGGACCGGCCAGCGACACGCCGAGCACGATTGCCGGCACGTACATCTGCCTGAGGTTCTCAATCAAGTCTTCGGTCGGCGAGCGATAGACGATCGGTAATGGCGGCAACCCCAGCCTGGGGAAGACGATTGAGATGACCAGGATCGCCAACCAGAACGAGGGCACGGCGAGGAAGAGGATGGCGATGCCGCGAGCCATGTAGTCGCCGGCGGTATCCTGACGGACCGCCGAGTAGATGCCAACCGGCATGGCGACGACGAGGCCGACGATCATCGCCAGGATGCCCAACTCGAAGGTGACCGGAATGCGTTCGCGGATGTCCTCCCAGACCGTCCGCTCACGACCGTGGAACGAATAGCCCAGGTCGCCCTGGAGCAGGTTCCAGAACCAGTCGGCCCATTGCTCGGGGAAGCTGCGGTCGAGTCCGAGCTGGGCTCGCAACTCGGCCTTCACCTCTTCGATCTGCTCGGCCGTGCCGCGGTACTCGTCCGCGAACGCGTCCACCGCGTCGCCCGGCAGCAGTCGCACGAGTCCGACCACCACGATGGTGATCCCGACGATGGTCGGGATCAGCAGCAACAGGCGTCGGATGAAGTAGTTGCGCATCTGGGGAGCCTAGTTGGGTCCTGGAGCAGTGCTGGATCGATCCTGATCCGCTCGGCACGGTTCTGGGGCCGCAGCGCATGACTGCGATCCCAGAACTACCGAGCGCTCTCGAGCAACGCGTCGGTCCGTGATTCGACCTAGGCCTCGGCGTCCCAGAGGTAGGGCATGAACTCGGTGCCCCAGCCGTAACCGGCCTTGTGCCAGATGTTGTCGAGATCCAGATGCCGGACGTTGGGGTTGAAGCCGTACACCGAGGCGCCGCGAGGCGTGGGGATGATGTAGAGCTTCTCGGCGGCGTAGCGCTGAATGTCGTGAATCAGGTCCAGCCGCGCTTCGGCGTCGACCTCGGCCCGCTGGGCGTTGAGCATGTCGACGAACGTCTGGTCCGACTCCGGGTCGCCAGGACCGGCGCCCCAGTTGTGTCGACCGCTGTCCGGGTGGTAGACGGTGAACAGGATGTCGTCGGGCTCGACCGGGACGATGAACGGCCCAAGCAGGATGCCCTCGTCGAAGTCGCCGCGGAAGACCGTGGCGATGTAGGCCGCGTACTCGGTGAACTGGAACTGGTAGCGGATGCCCAGCTCGGCGGCCGAGAGCATCACGGTTTCCATGTAGTTCACCCAGCCGACGCCGTAGCGGTCGGAGTTGCCGTGCACGACCACGTCGATGCCGTCGGGGTAACCGGCGGCGTCCATCAGCTCGTGCGCGCGCTGCCTCCGGCCTCCGCGAGGGCGAGGACGTCGTGGTCGTCGGGCAGGACGGCCTCTC
>JAPPBK010000414.1 GCA_026705105.1 Chloroflexota bacterium
CGCTTGCGGCAACCTGGCGCGCATGACCGCCACCGCCTCGGCGTTGTCATCGATTAACAGGTAGCGCCGACCCAACGACTCCGCCGCTGCGCCAACCGTGCCGCTGCCGGCGAACGGATCCAGGACCAGCTCTCCCTCATCGCTCGACGCCCGCAGAATCCGCTCCGCCAGGGCGACGGGTTTCTGCGTCGGATAGCCGGTGCGCTCTTTCGCGTTCGTGCCCACAATCGTCTGCCACCAGACATCGGTCGGCAGCTTGCCATGTTCCGCCTTCTCTTTGCTCACCAGACCGGGCGCGAGATAGGGGACCCGATCAATCGCGTCGCGGTTGAACACGTACTGTTCACGGTCCTTGACATAGACCAGGATGTTGTCATGCTTGGCAGGCCAGCGGCGTCTGGGGCGTCCGCCGTAGTCATAGGCCCAGATGATCTCGTTCAAGAAACAATCGCGGCCGAAGATGCTGTCCAACGCCACCTTGACGTAGTGCACTTCACGCGGATCCAGGTGCAGATAGAGGCTGCCGTCCGACCGCAGCACCCTCCGTATCTCCGTCAGTCGAGGCGTCAGAAAGTCGAGATACTGCTCGAACGCGTCGCCATACGAGTGGGACGATTCCGGCTCGGAACGGTATCGCCGCCCCCCGAATCCGACTCGTTCGCCGGACTCGTCTCGCGTCGTGCGCAGCCGCTGATAGGTCCGAACGCTACCGGTGTTGAATGGCGGATCCGTGTAGACGAGCTGGACGCTCTCCCGCTCCAGCGAGCGGAGCACGGGGAGATTGTCTCCCTCGATGATCCGGCCGAGCGCGTCGTGAGCCAAGCGGCTATCCGCTTCCCACTGCCACGGCGCCGGGCCGCTGCAACTCGGGCGGCACATCAACATGGCCGTACTCGTTGTTGCCCCAGCAGACGATCTCGCCCGCCTCGTTCAACGCGCAGCTGTGCTCGACACCGAGAGAGAGTGTCGTGTACGTGCCGGCCGGCGGATCGGCCTGGCCCCATACGTTTGCTCCCCAACAGACAATCTCGCCGTCCTCGGTCAGGCCGCAGGAATGGGCTCCGCCGCACGCAATCGCGGTGAACGAGCCCTGCGGCGCCTGGGACTCGCCAGACTCATCAGAGCCCCAACAACGCGCATCGCCCTGTTCAGTCACCGCGCAGGTGTGTGTGTGCCCGGCCGAGACGGTTTTGAACACACCGTCCGGCGCGTCGGTCTGTCCGGAATCGTTGCTGCCCCAGCAGAACATCTCCCCGGAGTCGTCCAGGACACAGGCATGCGCGCCGCCCACGCTCAGCGAGCTCCAGTCGCCCTCGGGAGGATCCAGTTGCCCGCTCGAACCGGAGCCCCAGCAGACCACTTGGTCATGGACGTTCAGCGCGCAGGAGAAGGTTTGGCCGCTGTCGACTGAGAAGAACCGGCCCAGAGTTGGAGGCTCAAGTCCTGTGTCTGCGCCCCAGGTCAGGCAAGCGTTCTGGCCAAACGGACTGCTGGCGAAGTCTTCGTCGTCACACGTATCGCCAAACGCCTCCCTGGTGAATGGCAGTGACACCAAATCGGCAGTGTTCGCCGGGCCGCCCGCCTGTCCGTAGCCATCCCAACCCCAGCAAACCAGAGCGCCTTCAGTATCAACGGCGCAGGTGTGGGACGTGCCCGGCCCCACCGAGACAAACTCGCCTGCGGGCGCGTCCGACTGGCCGTCGCCGTTCATCCCCCAGCAGGACAGTCCGCCGTCCCGACCGACTGCGCAGGTGTGCAGTAGGCCTGCGTTCAGCTTTGTGAATCTGCCTTCGGGCGCGTCGGTCTGCTGGAAGCCGTTGGTACCCCAACAGCGCACGCCGCCGTCGAGCGTCACCCCGCACGAGTGGCCCTCGCCGGCGGCGACCACGGCGTACTTGCCCGGGGACGGGCTGCTCTGGGCCAGACCGTCCCAACCCCAGCAGCCGAGATCGCCCTGCGTATCAATCGCGCAGGTATGCCAACCCCCGACGCTGAACGACGCATACGGCCCCGGTGGAATGTCGAGCTGACCGTCGCCGCCGTAACCCCAGCAGGTCAGGTCGCCCGCATTGTCCAGCGCGCAACTGTGGGCGCCGCCCGCCTGGACGGCGACGAACGCTCCGTCCGGCGATTGCAGCTGATCGAAATCCCCGTCGCCCCAGCAGCGCACGCCGCCGCCTTCGTCCAGGCCGCAACTGTGCCAGCGACCTGCGCTGACGGAGGTGAACTGGCCCGACGGCGCGGCCGACTGTCCATCAATGTCGATGCCCCAGCATCGAATCTCGCCCGAGTCCGTCAATGCGCAGTTGTGGGCATAGCCAACGCTGAGCTGGTCATATCGACCGTTGGGTGCGTCCCGCTGACCGAAATCGTTCGCCCCCCAGCAGACCACGCCACCCGCAGGATCGAGGGCGCAGCCATGTGCGTCGCCCGAGCCGACCGAGACGTACACGCCCTCGGGCGCGTCGGTCTGTCCATACTCGTGCGATCCCCAGCATTCAATCTCGCCGGCTGCCGAAATCGCGCAACTGTGCGACCCATTGGCCGCCACCAGCAGGTGATCCAGCGTCTCATAGGTTGGCACGTCCGCCGCGAATGCCCGAACCGGAACCGTGACTGCGCTGCTGCGCAGCCAGCGACTGTGAGAGACACTGGCGGGCAGAATGCGGCTGGATGGCAGAAGGCGCTGTTCGATCCCGGCAACGCGAAGGCCAAACTCTGCGCTGCCGTCCTCGCGAATGCGCACCAAGACGTGTACCTCCCGTCCATCGCTCAGTGTGAGCGCCGACGTTCTCAGCCATCCTCGTTGCCGCGTCTCCCTCGATACCCGCCGCACGTCCGGCAGGTGGACCACTCCGTCGATTCGCAGCCCGACCTCCAGCACGTTGTTCGCGCCGACTCGCGCCACGACCTGGGCTTCCGATTGGTCGTCGGGAGCCTGGCCGCCAATCGATCCCGGCATGACCAGGAGCAGCATGGGCATGAGCAGGGCGAGCGTCAGCGCCACGAGCCAACGTCCGCATCCGGACATCGATCCACGCACCAGCATTGGATTCATGCGTCAGGCAACTCGCGCGGCAGGCTTGCGGTCGTCGGTTCGACCTCGCCGCGCCGTTCCTCTTCCTCGCGGCGTTCCGCCTCTTCCTCGCGCTTGATCCGCCGCTCCGACTCGGCCTCTTCCAGTTCCCGGCCGATGCCTTCCTCGATCATCTGCTCGACCGGACGCTGCTCCACGGTCGAGTCGAACCCGTCGTCGAGCACGCTGTAGCTTCGCCCACCCATGTACATGAGCGGCTTGTACTCATCGTCGTCCAGCGACCACATACCTGTGTTGAAATCGAAGCCATCGGTGTCGGCCTGGGCGGATACGACCTTGCCAATGAACAACGTGTGATCGCCCATCGTGTAGAAGTCGTGCAGCGTGCATTCAATCCAGCCGATGCAGCCTTCCAACAGGGGCGAGTCGATCTCCTTGCCCTTGAACGTCGGCACTCGCGACGCTTCCAGTTTGTCGCCAATCGTGTTCGAGACCATGCCCAGCCACTGCGTGTGATTGAGCAGCACCTTGGAGGGGATGTTGATCGCGAATTCCTCGCCAAACTTGATCATGTCGTGCGTGCGCCGAGAGGGATGCACGGCAATCGCGACCAACGGCGGATTGACCGAGACCGGCATTGACCAGGCGATCGGAGCCGCGTTGCCCACGCCGCGCCAGTTCGTGCTCACGATCGCCACCGGCGAGCCGCCCAACAGCCGCCGCGCGTCGTCCTCGACCATGCGTTTGCGCACCATGGAAGGAATTGTAGGGGGCGTGGCGGTTTAGGTAACAGCGGCGACGCCCTAAGATGGTCTGAGGGACGCTGCCCAGGCAGGACGGAAGACATGCTGACCGAGGTTTCCATTCAGAACTTCAGAGCGTTCGACAACTTCGAGATGTCGAATCTGAGCAGGATCAACCTGATTGCGGGCAGGAACAACGCTGGCAAGAGCTCCCTGTTGGAGGCAATGTTCCTGGCATCATTTGGGAATCGGCCAGATGGGGCAGTCAACACACACGTGACGCGTTACCGCGAAGTGGAGAAGCTCAGCGAGGTGACCAATGTGCTGTCTGGGCTACCAGCATATTGGCGGCTCTTTTTTCGCGGGCTTTGCGATGACCAGGAAATCAGGATCTCTCTCACTGACGACGAACTCGGGTTGTACCGGCTAACTGCGACTCTCACCAATCCACCGACCTCACTAGATCCCGATGACCCAGCCCGAGACACCCGACAGTCCACTACCGCTCTGGCTGGGCGAATGCTCTTGCTTCACTTTGAGGTGCCGGACGGAACGGTTGGTCGAGTATGGCTTGGACCTTCCGAGCAGGGAGTGCGTGCCATTGGCCCTGATGAAGACCAGCGTCTCCAGTTTCCCCATGCCGTTGGAATCCTTCCACCCACCGCCGGAATGGGACCGGAGCAGGCAGTCACCCTTGGTAGGATGCGAATCGCCCGCGAGTCCAACCACCTCTTGTCGACTCTCAAGGTGATTGAGCCGGAGTTGCGTAGTGTGGAGGACAGCTCTGCTACTGGCATTCCTGCCATCTGGGGAGATGTTGGCTTGTCGGAGCTGATTCCTTTGAGTCTGATGGGTGAGGGAATGACTCACGCTGCGCGGATTATCATCGACATGTGGGAGGTGAGGGGTGGAGTCATTCTCATTGACGAGGTCGAAAGCGGACTGCACCACTCCGTCTTGGAGGACTTCTGGCGTGCCATTGAACGAGCCGCTGTCGATCTCGATGTGCAGGTCTTGGCTACCACACATAGTCTCGAGTGCATCCAAGCTGCGGCAAGTGGTGTTGGCTCGGAACATCTTCGCCTTCACCGCCTAGATCAAGTTGATGGCAAGGTCACCAGCGTGAGCTATGAGCCAGACGTGCTTGAGGCATCCTTCAAAATGGGCCTTGAGGTGCGCTGAGATGACAGACACTGAGCCAAGCGAAGAAAACTCCCAGCGACCGCTCACGATCACGAAAAAACACCTCCTACTCGTCGAGGGCAGCGACGACTGGCACTTCTTCACAGCGTTGCTGAGGCATCTTGAGATTGACGAGGTGCAGATCATCCGATGTGGAAGCCGAGATGAGATTCGCGCCAGAATCTCAGCCTTGAGAGTCGCGCCGACTTTCGAGAGCGTCGAACGCATCGGGGTCGTCCGAGACGCCGACGAGAATGCCACTGGAGCGTTCGACAGCGTGCGCGGAGCCCTCTCTGCCGCATCGCTGCCAATACCTCAATCGGAGATGGATATTGTAACGGCTACGCAGCCGCCAGCCGTGTCGGTCTTCATCATGCCTGGAAACAGGCAACCGGGGATGCTGGAGACGCTGTTGTGCCAGAGTTTCGCCAACCCGGTGATCGACGGGTGTATCGACCGATTTCTCGATTGCGCGCCTGGTGAAAACGGCGAATGGTTG
>JAPPBK010000215.1 GCA_026705105.1 Chloroflexota bacterium
GCCGGGTCCTTGCGGATCTGCTCGGCGTAGGCCGCGCGCTCGGCCGGCGTCGCGTGGGGGCCGACCAGCATGCCGTAGCCGCCGGATTCGCCCACCATCTTCACGATAAGGGTCTCCAGGTTGTCCAGCGTGAACGCCAGTTCCTCCGGCTCGCGGCAGAGATGGGTCTCGACGTTGGCGAGCACCGGTTCCTCGCTCAGGTAGTAGCGGATCATGTCGGGGACATAGGCGTAGACGGCCTTGTCGTCGGCGACGCCCGTGCCCGGCGCGTTGGCGATCGTCACGTTGCCGAGCCGGTAGGCGTAGAAGAGCCCGGGGGTACCGAGCTGTGACTCGGCACGGAACGCCAGCGGATCGATGAAGTCGTCGTCGATGCGGCGATAGATCACGTCCACCCGCCGGAGCCCGGCGGTCGTCCGCATGTAGACGATCCCGTTGTGGACGAGCAGGTCGCTGCCCTGCACCAGCTCGACCCCCATCTCCCGCGCCAGGAACATGTGCTCGTAGAAGGCCGAGTTGTAGACGCCGGGGGTCAGCAGGACGATGCAGGGGTCGGAGACGCCGGGCGGCGCCAGTTCGGCCAGGGTCTGGCGGAGCAACTGGCCGTAATGCTCGATGCCGCGGACGTGGTGCCGCCTGAACAGGTTGCGGAGGCTCGATTTCAACGCCCGGCGGTTGGCCAGCATGTACGAGACCCCCGAGGGGACGCGCAGGTTGTCCTCCAGCACCATGAAGCCGTCGTTGGTTCGCACGATGTCCGTCCCGCAGAGCGAGACATGGACGCCGTGCGGCACCTCGAGGCCGCGCATCACGACCCGGTATTGCGGGCAGCCGCGCACCAGATCGACCGGTATGACGCCGTCGGCGATGATCCGCCCCGGCCCGTAGACGTCGGCGAGGAAGAGGTTGAGCGCCTTCAGCCGCTGGCGGAGCCCGCGCTCCACGACGTCCCAGTCGGCCGCGTTGAGCAGCCTCGGTAGAAAGTCGATCGGGATGATCCGCTCCTGCGCGCCCTCCTCCCCGTACACCGCGAAGGTGATTCCCTGGTGCAGGAAGGAGCGTTCGGCGAGCGCCTGCATGGCGGCAATCTCGTCGGGCTGCATCCGGTCGAGCGCCTCACAGAGTTCCAGGCAATGTGCGCGCGGCACGCCTGTGGCCGCGAACATCTCGTCGTAGTACGCCGGGCGGGTTTCGTAGTCGGCGAAGAGGCGCTTCGCCACGGAGGGGCCGCTGCCGTCGGCCATCGACTGCCTGCCGCCCGTTTCGCGATTCATGAGGCCACGCTCGTCGTCCGCCGGACCATCGCCCGATTGTGGTTTGGAATGGCGGGACATGGCAAGCAGTGATTGCCGAGGCCGGCTCGGGACTCCTTGCCGCACGGCATGCGTTTCCTCGTCACGTTGCGGCGTAACAATGGTGGCCCAAGTCGGGGATCTGCACGGCTCAGGCGTCGACGCGGAATCCGGGACGCGCTTCCGGAAGCCGTCATGAACCCCCCTTGGTTGGGTGCCACGGGGTCTTGGGGGGCTTGGTGTGTCTGTTGATCGCGGGCCAGGCGGCCGAGCGTAGGCGAGTCGGACGGTCGGCTCCGGGGGCATGCCTGATGGTCCCCTGGGCCGGCGGTGCCTTGCCCAATTGGCTGGGATGCCGCGTTGAGTTCTGCACGGCTGTTGCTTGGCCGGCGCCCGGGCACGAGCTAGCCTGGTCACATGGCGAGCGGCCCGTGGACAGACGCAGAAAACGACCTGATCGTCGCCGATTACTTCGCAATGCTTGACGCCGACCTCCGGGGGATCGGTTACAGCAAGGCCCGACACAACCGAAGCCTTAGGAACCGGATTGACCGCGGTCGCGGCGCCATCGAATACAAGCACCAGAACATCAGCGCCGTACTGCAAGGGTTGGGCGAAACTTGGATTCTCGGATATAAGCCGGCGCTCAATTTTCAGGATTCGCTTCGCGATGCGGTGGCGCGCTGGCTCCACTTCCATCCTGAGTTCCAGAAATCGGTCCTGAATGGAACGCTGATGGACAGGCGAGTAGAGGCAGCCGAACTTGCAGTCGAACTGCCGCCGGTCCCGGCCCTGAGGAACACGCCGCCGCCCGATGAACTCAAGCAGCTGTCCGAGATCGCACGAAGGTTCGACGTGGCAGGACGGGCAGAGCGCAATCGCGTGCTGGGGCGTGCGGGCGAGGAACGCGTCCTCCGTCACGAGAAGGCCGTCCTGAACCGGGCCGGACGCGCTGATCTGGCCGATTCAGTGAAGTGGGTATCGGACGAAGAAGGGGATGGTGCCGGCTACGACATTCGCAGCTTTACAACAGACGGCCGGCCACGCCTCATTGAAGTGAAAACGACGAACGGATGGGAACGAACCCCGTTCTACATCACGCGGAACGAGCGCCTGGTTGCAGAAAGTCGACCGGGCGAATGGTGCATGATGCGCCTGTGGAACTTCGCCCGAGGACCACGAGCGTTTGAACTTCACCCGCCGCTAGAAAGGTACGTGGCGTTCCAAGCGACGAGCTATGAGGCTCGTTTCCTTTGACCGGCACACCGAGTGTCGCCGACACGATCAGTGCAATCTTCCAACTGTTATCAGTAGCTGATAACCTATATCGATGACGAAACCCGGCCGAGACCCCGGGCTCGACACTCTGCTCGATCTTCACGGTCAGATCCTGTTCGTGGATGAAGCCGGACACTGGGTGAAGTTCATTGCGGTACGAACCGAAGTCACACCACAGCGCCCGCACGGGCTGAGTTACTCACTGACCCTGCATGCGCCGGACGGCGAGAGGCTGATCGGTTTCGACAACGTCCACCCGGTAAGGGAGCGACGGGGTCCGGGATCGCAAAGGCGGCGTGAGAGCGATCATCGTCACCGGCGTCTATCCATCGGGCCGTCCGACTATAGGGGTGCGGCGACATTGCTCGAGGACTTCTGGAACGACGTCGACGCCGTTCTAAAGGAAAGGGGATCGGTCCCATGAAGACGCTGAAGATCGGTATTGCGAGCTACGACCGGATGAAGCAGCGCACGATGGCGATCGCGCGCGGAGAGCACAGGCCGACCAAGGGTGAGCCGACGGTCTGGTTCACCTCCATCGAGAGCTTTGCGAAGGTTCTTTCCGGGCGCAATCGCGACCTTCTGGCGGCGATTGCCCGGGAGAAGCCGGACTCCCTCACGGAGCTCGCGGAGTTGGCCGGGCGAAATAAGTCGAACTTGTCGCGGACACTGAAGACGATGTCGCGCTACGGGCTGGTAGAGCTAAAGAAGGGACGGCGCGGCGCGCTTGTGCCGCGGGTTCCCTACGATCAGGTGAGGCTCGACGTCGCGCTGACCTCTGCGTCAATCGATCTCGTGTGACCGGGCAGGGTTGGCCAGCAAGGCGGTCGGGTCTTCGGCGCAACAGGCGAAGAGTTCCTCGCGGAAGTTTGATCGAAGCTAGGTTTCCAGCTTACTGCGGGTGAAGTTCGTAGTTCCAGTCGTCGCTGGATTCGTCACGACGTACCGACTGGGCTTCCAACTCCTCGTCCGACTCCGTCACCTGCTTCGGGAACTTGCTCTTATCGAGCTTGGCTTTGACCGGACGCCCCGCGTCGGTTCGCGGATTGCCGATGAGATCGACGACGGTCTCGAAGACTTGCAGCGGCTTGCGTCGCCAATGCTGCGTGATGTGGCAGAACAGCCGGTGCTCGATCTTGTTCCACTTGCAGGTACCGGGCGGGAAGTGGCTGACGTGCACGCGCACCCCCGTCTCGTCGGCAAAATGCTGAAGCCCCTGCTTCCACGTGGGCGACCGCAATCCGTTGCCGCCCCCCGCAGCGGCGGTGATGAACAATTCGCGTGCGCCCGGGTAACGGCTCGTGCTCAACTCCTCCCAACATCGCCGAAGCGATGCCATCGCGAATGCAGGGGTGTCGTGGTCAAGTCCGACACTGACCCACGCTTCGTAGCGGCTCATGTCATAGATGCCGTAGGGAATCGCCTTGCCCGCCGCATCCTGGGGAACGTCGCGACTCAGCGACTTTTCGGGCCGCCCCTTGGGCTGCCACTCCCAGCCCGTGAGCTTGAAGTCGCCGATCAACTCCGTCTTCTTGGTGTCGACGGAGATCACCGGCTGGGCGCGCTGGAGAAACGCATCCGCCTTCGAATTGATGTGTTCGAACTGTTCGTTGCTGTCCGGATGCGGGGTCAACTCGTGACTCTTGCGCACCGATTGCGACCGATAGCCCAGCTCGTGCAGCGATCGGCCCACGGTCATCGCGCTCACCTTCCAGCCGGCGTTCGTCAGCGCCGCGGCGAGCCCCCGCCGACTCCTGCATGTCCAGCGCAACGGCGACTGCCGGTCGCCGCGCGTCATCGGGTCAACCAGCTGCTCCAGTGCCCGCCTGAAGCCAGGTTGCGACTGTTCGATCCCCGGGCGCCCCGCGCCCGGGCGGCGGATGCGGCCGAACTCGGCGCCGCCCGAGTCCAGCTCACGGCGACCCTTGCGAATGGTCGGGCGCGACAATCCTGTCGCATCCGAGACCAGCGCATCACCTCCATGCCCGATAGCGCGCGATTCTGCAGCCGCCCACATACGACGCCCGCGCTCATCGAGGTACGCCTCGATCGCTGCGTACTTCTGGGCGATCGTCGCCTTGAGCTCATGATTGTGCGGCATCAGCAGGGTGAGAATACCATCGGTGATGGATGGCGCGGTGATTTGGAACAGCGTCCGCAGGCCCGCGCGCCGCGCTCGGGCGTTCCGCGCAGCCCCGTCCGGCCGGGATCATCCCCGGCCCACTCGATCGACATGCCAGCGGTGACTCCGGGGTTGGAGTGGGGCGGCCGGCAGCGTGCTTCCGAGCCAGGGCGTACAGGGGTCGAGGGCTGATGCTCGAGAACAGCGACGTCCATTTCGGGGCCTTTCATCAATGTCGGTTTGCCCCGCCCGGCGCTCCTGCAGCATCTTGATATGTTATGTTATAACATAACAGTCCGGCCCCGCAAGGTGAGATGGGCGATGACTCCACCGCCGACTCGGCCCCGACCCTGCACCGATCCGCATGGGGACGGGCGGCACGTGCCGTATGAGCGGATCGCGCTGGCTACAGCAATTTGTCGGGAACGCGGTGTACAGATGACCGAGCTGCGCAGAGGTATCCTGGAGTTGCGGTGGGCCAGACGTGAACCGGCCAGCGCCTACCAGTTGATGGAGGCGCTGAAGCGCCGGGATTCGCGCCCTGTTGGACCGCCGACGGTGTACAGGGTGCTCGCCTTCCTGATGGCGCAGGGTCTCGTCTCCAAAATCGAAACCCTGAACGCCTACCTCCCGTGCGCCCATCCCGAGCGCGACCACGATTGCATGTTCTTCATCTGCCAAGGCTGCCGGGCGTCAGTCGAGTTCGTGGACCCGCGGATTGCAACACTGCTGGCCGAGCATGCTGCCGTCTTGGGG
>JAPPBK010000196.1 GCA_026705105.1 Chloroflexota bacterium
ATCGGATTCAACTTCGCAGGTCCCCGTACCCGCGGGTTCGGGCCCGGAATGGCGCCGGACCCAGATCTCCATCCGCCTATCGCGCTGTTGCCCGAGAACTCGACCCCTTCTCCCACCTCTCCGGACCGGACGTGGATTTACGTTCTCGCCGGTCTCGGAGCGCTGGCATTGGCGCTTGGCCGAACGCAGTTGTTCAGACTCTGCAAGAAGTCCGCAAGAACTAGCGGCCACTGAGCTCATCGGCGTCCGGAAGGGTCGTCGTTGCCTATGCCGGCCGCCCGACGCAGTGGCTCGATCTCAATCTTCTCCATCTGCATCAGCGCATCCATTACCGCGACAGGCGCCGCCTCCATCAGCTCCGACAGTTGCACGGGCACAATCTGCCAAGACAGGCCGTACGGATCCTTGAGCCAGCCGCACTGCTGCTCTTCTCCACCCTCCGAGAGGCCGTGCCAGTAGTGGTCGATCTCGTCCTGCGTCCCACAAGACACGACAAACGATACGGCCTCCGAGAACTTGAACATCGGTCCGCCGTCGAACGCGGTCATTCGCTGACCGTCGAGTGCGAACTCAATGATCGCGCCGTCCTCGCCGGGACCTGACGGAATCCGTTCGACGCTGATGACCCGGGAGTTGGGGAAGAGTGAGACATAGAGGTCTACTGCCGCCTCGGCGTGTTGGTCGTACCAGAGGTAAGGAGTGATCTTCTGTACGACGGTCATGGCTGAGACTCCCTGGATGTCCAACTGGACCGCTTCCGCGATTGTCGCTGATGATAGTTCGGCAGGATTTCGGTGCAGGACTGGGACCCGGACCGTTCGCCGCCCCATACAGTGAGTGGACTGGCGCGGGAGGGTCTGGCGGTCGCGGAGCGTTCGGTCATGGGTGTTCGAGTCTTGCTCGTTGTGTCGATGCTCGGTCTCTGGTTTGTCATCTCGCCGACGAACACGCGTGCCTGCTCGTGCGCGCCTCCCGGCTCGCCAACGGAGGCACTCGCAGAGTCAGAGCTGGCATTCCGGGGCACGGTGACGTCGATCGGGCCGTCCGATGAGGCCGGCTTGCTTCGGGTCGACTTCGACGTCGCCACGGTCTGGAAGGGGATCGAGGCGGAGGCGATCTCGCTGACGACGCGGCAAGACACTGCGGCTTGCGGCTATGCGTTTGAGGAGCGCGTCGAGTATGTGGTTTACTCCTGGAACGGCGTTGACGTCGCGCGCTGCAGCCGCACGGCGCCGATCGAACTGGCTGGAGAGGACCTGGCAGCGTTCGAGGTCGGAACACAGACCGGCGGCGTTGCTGACTTTCCCAACACCGGCAACGCTGGTCTCGCCGACGTGAAATCGCCACCGGACCGGCTGGCAACGGCCGCGGCGGTCGGCGCAACCGGCGCGATCCTGCTCGGCGCGGCCGGAGCGCGGCTGTACGTTCGTCGACACGACGAAGTGCGGAACGCGACTAAGGTTGATCGCACCTGAGGTCACGTAAGCGGAGGAGGCGTCGTGGTGAGCGACAGCATTGCGGCAGGCAACTCAGAGTCGAGCGAGCGACTGTCCGCGCTGGTCGCCGGACTCGGCACGGATGATATGCACCGCTCTCTCGGCGGGTCCTGGACGGTCGGCTTCGCCCTCGCCCATCTCGCCTTCTGGGACGCGCGACAGGTCGCCGCCCTGCAGCGCATGGCGCGGGGCGAAGCGTTTCCCTCCGAGGATCTGGCAACTAATGCCGCGCTGGAAGCGATCGCCGCCGCCTTCGATCCGGACACCATCGGACAAGCGGCAGTTAGCGCGGCCCTGCAGCTCGACGCGGCTGTCGAGGCGCTGACCAGCGAGCAAGTCAACGCGCTCGTGAACTCAGGTAAGTCCTACGCCATCGACCGCGCGCCCCACCGCGAGGAGCACATCCGCCAGATCGAAGCAGCGCTCGGCTAAGAGTTCCCAGAGTTCATGGTCGCCAGATGGTCCCCAGGCGGGCCTTGCCCCTCCACGACTCCACAGATGTGACAAAGCGCCAGGCCTCCGGGGCTGCATACTCAACCGTCAGTTCGGCCAAACCGCTCAGGCGTCCGGTCGCCGCGCGCTGTTCGATGGACTGAAATGACTCGAACGATCGCTTGGTCACCTTACCGAACATCGGCATGGCGAAGCCGGAGTTGATTGGGCACACTGTGATTCGCTCCAGGTACTCGCCGACGAACGACCGGGAATCCAGCGCAAGCACGTCGTGGGCCGCATCCCGGTAGGGCGCCGCGTTGAGCATCCGCTTCAGGCGCTGCTCCGAGAGCCACAGGAACGTCCGGCGGTTGAGAAACTCGTACCACTGCCGAGGAGAAATGTCGTCCAAGCCATTCGCCAAATGCTCGGGCGGCATCGGCCACTGGTCTCGGATCACGGCCGTTCCATGAATCGGATGGCTGATCGGAACGCCCTCCGGTCGCCATTGCGTTTCAATCTCCCGCCGCTCCGGACCATCAATCCCGAACAGGTCCAGCAATGCCGTCGTACTCAGCAGCCCGTGCTCACGAACGCTCGCCCAACTCCCCGCCTCGGCCATGTGATAGAGACGCGGGTATCGCTGGGAGAAGCTCGCCAGTACCTCGGTCGTCATCGTGATGTGCTGGGTCGATCGAAGGCCATGTTCGACAGAGGTTTGCGCTCAGGCCGATCGGATGTCCGTGAGTGCGAAGTCGTCGCCCTTGAACAGGACCGGCTCGTCCAGTGTAGCGGCGAGACCGTAGACGACGCAGTCGCCGAAGTTGAGCTTGGCCGGGTGATTGCCGCGTCCAAATCGACGCCAGGCCTGTCGAGCGGCTTCTATATGGTCCAGGGACACGGGCAACAACTGGATATCAAGATCCGCTACAAGGTCATCGATTGCTGACGCTCCGGGCGAGCCCTCGCGGCCTTCGAGGACAATGGTCGTCTCGAGCAGCGACATGACGGACATTCGAGAGTCGGCCGACCTGGCTACCAGCTCCCGGAACTCCTCCGCCTCCGGCTCGCCCAGCAAGATCGCAACCAACGCTGACGAGTCAACGATCACCTCGGAAGACCGACTTCGTCATACATCCAGTCGTCTACTTCTTGCTGCGTTAGGCGACGGCCAATGGCTTCCTCAATCTCCGCGAGGGACTTTCCGGCGTCCGTCATCAATCGACGGACAACCGACTGACGCGTCTGTTCTTCCTCCACGGCAAGGCGCAACGCGGTGGCCAGTGCCTCTTCGGGCGAGGCGCCGGTGAGTTCTCCGAGCTCGATGAGCAGTCGGCAGGTCTCTTCGTTCTCGATGGTGAGGGGCATTGTGCGCTCGCTGTCCGCTCGTGAGGGCACTCTGAGGGTATCGCGCTCGACTAGCCTATTGGCGCTGGTCGCTGTTGTTGGAAGAGGTGCGTGTGGCTGCCGAATCACCCACTGAGAAACCGCTGCTCCAGGGCCTCAAGGTCGTCGAGATGGCGACCTGGCTGTTTGGTCCGATGAGCGCTTGTGTGCTGGGCGAAATGGGCGCCGATGTCGTCAAGGTCGAACCGCACGAGGGCGACCCGATGCGCGGCTTGATCCACCGGCTGCACGACGGCGTCGACTGGGTCTTCGAGATTGCCAACCGGAACAAGCGCAGCGTCGCGCTCAACGTGCGCACGCCCGAGGGCAACGATGTCCTGCGCAAGCTGCTCGAGGACGCCGACGTCTTCCTCGTCAATCTGCGCCGTGGCGCGCTGGAACGGCTGGGGATCGACTATGCCTCGCTGAGAGCAAGCCATCCACGCCTGATCTACGCGCATGCGACCGGCTACGGCACTGAGGGACCGGATATCGACCGCCCTGCCTTTGACGAGCTGGCCTACTGGGCGCGAGGCGGCTTCATGGAGACGCTCGGCCCGCCGGACAGCGAACCGGTGCGCCTGGTCGGCGCGATGGGCGACCTGCCCAGCGCGATGAACATCACCACCGCGATCTTCGCGGCGCTCTACCAGCGCGAACTGACCGGCGAGGGTCAGTTCGTGACTTGCTCGCTCTACGGCGGAGGCATCTGGGCCAACGGGTTCGCGATCCAGGGCGCGCTGGCAACCGGCGAGAACTTCCCCCGCTCGGACCGATACGGCGCCTTCAATCCGCTGTACAACTCGTATCGCGCCGCCGACGGCAAGTGGATGCAGCTCGCCATGATTCAGGAAGAGCGCTTCTGGGATCCGTTCGCCGACGCCATCGGCCTGCCGTTGTTGAAAGAGGATCAACGGTTCGCGGTCGCGAGCGACCGGCGCGGCCACATCCGCGAAGCGGTCGAAGCCATCGAGCGGCGCATCGGCGAGCAGCCCCGCGACCACTGGGCTGCGATCTTCGACGCACACGACTTTCCCTGGGCGCCGGCGGCGGACTCGGTGGAGATCGCCAACGATCCCCAGGCGGCAGCCAACGGATACGTGCGGACGATGCAGCACAAGACCGCGGGCGACTTCAAGGTGCTCGGAGTTCCCTTCCGGCTCGAACGGGCGTCGAACGAGAACTACTCCAGCGCCCCGGAGCTGGGCGAGCACACCGAGTTGGTGTTGGAAGAACTGGGCTACAACTGGAATCAGATCACCGCGATGAAGCAGTCGGGCACGATTCTCTAGGGGCGATGGAGATCACATGACGGAGATCATCGACTTCCGAGTCACGTTGCCGACACGGGAATGGACCGACCCATCAGGCGACGGTGACGAGCGCTTTAGCGACAGCGAATACCTGGCCAACTACAACCGCATCTATACGCGCGAGCGCGGTGGCGGACCCGATGCCGCGGCGATGGTCGCCGCGATGTCGGAGGCGGGCATCGACCGTGCCGTGCTCCAGGCCGAGTGGGCGGCCGGCGACTATCGCGCCATGAACGACGCCGTGCACCGGATCGTCGCCGGCTATCGCGACGTGCTGACCGGCTACGTGACCGTCAATCCCGCCGCCGGCGACAACATGGCTGCGGTGGTCGAAGCAGAAGTGCGCGAGCGCGGCGCGAAGGGCGTCAACCTGCAGCCCTTCTCCTACCGCGTGATGGCCAACGACAAGCGCTTCTACCCGCTTTACTCCAAGTGCCAGGAGCTGGGCGTCCCGGTCACGATTCACTCGTCGATCAACTTCTCCAACGACCGCTCAATCGCCTACGGCCGTCCGATCGTCCTGGACGAGATCGCCTGCGACTTTCCCGATTTGACGATCGTCGCCAATCACGGCGGCTGGCCCTGGGTCAACGAGCTCGTCGCCGTCGCCTGGAAGCACCGCAACCTCTACATCGAGATCGGCGCCGTCGCGCCGAAGTACATCGGCACGCCCGGCACCGGCTGGGAAACGCTGATGCACTACGGCAACACCTCCCTGCTCAGCGACCGAGTCCTCTTCGCCACAGACAACATGATCCCCTTCGACCGAGCCGTCCGCGAGCTGCAAGACCTCCCG
>JAPPBK010000415.1 GCA_026705105.1 Chloroflexota bacterium
CTGCTTCGGCTCCTTCTTCGAGGCGACCAGGATCGTGTTGACCGAGGCCTCCGGAGCGATGCCGAACACCTCGCAGAAGACCGCCGTATCGGCCTGGTCCGGGCGGCAAGCGATGGTCTCGAAGGGGATTCCTGCCTGCTGGAGAAACCCACGCACCCGAGATTCGATCTGTTCCGCAGCGTCCACGTGAGCGCTCCTATGCAAACAGGTTGGCAAGGCGCTATATTACGCGAACCTGAATCAGATTTGGATCAGGGCAGGCCCGCGTACAGATGGGCGAGACACACGCGAGGAGCGAGACCATGTCAGAACGCAACTACTGGAAGCGAATGCAGCGCAAGCGGCTCAGCCGCAGATCGCTGATCTCTGCATCCGCGCGTGCCGGTGTCGGCGCGGCGGGCCTGGCATTGGTCGGGTGCGGCGACGACGACGATGATGCGCAGTCGGCCGCGCAGGCGCAGGCTCAACCGCAGCCCGATCAGGAACAGGTGCAGGCGCAGCAGCAAGCGCAACAAGTCGCCACCCAGCAGGCCCAGACCCAGGAAGAGGCGATGGAGGAAGAAGCCGTCGCGCTGCTCCCAGGCCAGCTCACCGCCGAGGAAGAGGCAATGACGCTGACGGCCGAGCAAGAGTGGCGGCTGCGCTACCACTGGTCCAAGCTGCAGAACCTGCCCGGCCAGGCGGACGGCCCAAAGCACGGCGGTACCTGGCGGCTCGCGCACGCGGCACCTGCGAACTGGAACGTGCTCGGTCCCAACGCCAGCCTCATGGCCGCCTTTGCGCCCATGTTCTATAGCCAGCTCGTCGTCTTCCCCATGGACGACTACGCCAACGCGCACTACTACATCAACGAAGGCGACCTGGCGGCCGGCTGGGAGGTTCCCGAGCCGACCACCGTCGTCTTCCAGTTGCAAGACGGCATCACCTGGCAGGACAAGCCGCCGGTCAACGGACGCGCGATGACCGCCGAGGATGTCAAAATTGCCTACGACGCGCTGCGCGAAGAGGGCCGCGTCCAGGCGTCGTCCTATACCGCGGTCAACAGCATCGACTACGACAACGCGAGCAACAACGTCCGCTTCAACCTCGCCGAGCCTGCGGCCTACCTGCTCAACAACATGATGAACCCGTTCCACACCGTCGTGGCGCCGGAGTTCGTTGAGGAGCCGAGCCTGCTCGACCTGGCCGAGAACACGGTCGGCACCGGCCCCTTCCAGCTCGACAGCGCGACGACCGGTTCGGAGTGGCGCGGCAGTCGGCACCCTGAGTACCACAAGCTGGACCCGCGAACCGGGCTGCAGTTGCCGTACATCGACAACATTCACGGTCTCGATTTTGTCGGCCAGCGTGAGTCCGAGTGGGCAGCCTGGGAAACCGGTGAGACCGACTGGATTCGCCTGCAGGACATCACCGAGTACGACCGCGCGATCGAGCAGCACCCGGACATGGTCGTCCAGGTCACGGCGCCGCCTCCCGGCTGGCAGCCGCACATGACCTTCAAGGATCTGACTGCCGAGCCGTTCAGCGACCCGCGCGTGCGCCAGGCGCTCTCGCTTGGCATGGACCGCGACGAGCAGGCGGCAGGCGTCTACTACGGCCTCGCCGCCGGTGGATACGGTCAGAACTGGACCTTCTTCAAGGACGAGAGCTCGCCCTGGGGCTTCCGTGAGTGGCCCTGGACCTTTGAGGAGTTGGGCGACTTCCACGTCTTCAACGCCGCCGAAGGCAAGCGACTGCTTGACGCGGCCGGCTACAACGAGGACAACCCGCTGACCTTCGACGCCGCCTTCCACACCGTGCCCGGCTTCTACCTCGACCACTTCCTCCTGGTTGTCGACCAGTGGAACCGCAACCTCGGCGCGAACGTCACGCACGAGCAGATCGAGTGGGAGTCCTGGCTCGCCCTCCTGTTCACCAAGGAGTACAGCGGCACGCTGTTCACCTGGTTGGTCGGCAGTGAGATGGACGCCGACGGTCTCGCCTACGGCCGCATGCACTCCGAGAGCCCCGGCAACATCTACGGGATCAACGACCCCGATGTCGACCAGTGGGCTGTCGAGCAGCGCCAGGAGCTCGATGTCGAAAAGCGCTCCGAGATTCTTGAGAAGATTCGCGTCCGCGAACTCGAGAACATGTGGCGCATCTTCTGCGTCAACCCGTACCGCATGGCCGCGCGCCGCGAGTACCTGTTCGGTCAGATGGACACGTACAACGCCTGGAACCCCGGTTGGGGCGCGACCAACACCGAGCGCATCTGGAAGAACCTCTAGGACTGCGCTCCCGCCTGCTCAAGCACGCCCGTCCGGGTGTCTTGAGCGGGCGGTCTATGGACTGGGTTAGTCGCGGAGGATGCGATGACCGGCTACATCATCCGGCGGATCATCGGTGCGATGTTCGTCCTTCTGATGCTGTCGTTCATCGTGTTCATGTTGGTGAACTCGGTTCCGGGCAACACGCTGACGCGACTGCTCAACCAGAGCCCGCAGGGCGCCAACCTGACGCCGGCGCAGATCGAGCAGTACGAGATCGATCTTGGTCTCGACAAACCGGTTCTTGAGCGTTACGGCAACTGGCTCTGGGACGCCTTCAATGGCGATCTCGGCAAGTCCTTCGCGACCAGTCTTCCGGTCTGGGGCGAGATTCAGGACCGCTTGCCGCGCAGCGTCCAGCTGGTGATCATGGCGACGCTCATTTCGTCCCTGTTAGCAATACCGATTGGAGTGTTCTCTGCCATCCGGCAGGGCGGTGCGGGCGACTACATATCGAGGATCTTTGCGATCCTTGGTCTTGCGGTACCCAACTTCTTCCTCGCCGTCCTAGTGGTGACGTTCTCCGCTGCCTGGCTCAACGTCTCGCTCTCCACGATCGATCCGCCCTACATCTGGGACGGAGTCGTGCACAACCTCGAAGGGTTGATCGCGCCCTCCCTGGTGCTGTCGGCGTCGCTGATGGCGACGGTGATGCGGATGCAGCGCTCGACGGTGCTCGAGGTGGTCAATGAAGACTACGTGCGCACGGCGCGGGCAAAGGGCCTCGCTGAGCGGGCGATCATCATGCGACACGTGATCCGCAACTCGCTGATTCCAGTGATCACGATCTTCGCCAACCAGTTCGCCTTCCTGATCTCCGGCGCCGTCATTGTCGAGTTCATCTTCCGCATCGACGGCATCGGCGCGCTGGCGGTCCGCGCGATTCGGCAAGTGGACTTCACCCTGGTCCTCGGCATATCACTCGTCGTCGGCTTCGGCGTCGTGTTCATCAACATCCTGGTCGACCTGAGCTACGCCTGGCTTGACCCCCGGATCCGGTACTCCTAGGCCAGTGGAGCAGAGCTGAGATGTCCACAATCACCGAAGCTGCAGAAACTGCCGTTGTCGACCTCCGCGGCGAGTCACCATCCTGGTGGACGACCTGGCGTCGGCACGCGAGGAACAAGCCGCTCGGCGCAATCGGCGCTGCATTCATCTTCGTCCTGATTATCGCCGCGATCTTTGGTCAGGACATCAACATCGGCGGCAGCACGATCATTCCCGGTTTCTCGCCCTATCCGGCCAGCGAAACCAACATCATCAACAAGCTGGCCTCGCCGACCTTCCCCGAGCACATTGCCGGCACCGACTCGCTGGGCCGCGACCTGTTCAGCCGGATCATCTACGGCGCCCGTCCCGCCATCGTGATTGGCATCGTGGCGACTGGATTGGGCATTCTGGGCGGAATGGTCATCGGCATGATCTCCGCCTACGCGGGCGGAGTGACGGACCTCCTGTTGCAACGCATCTCCGACGCATTCCAGGCGTTGCCGCCGCTGCTGCTGATGATGACCCTGGTTACGGTGCTCACCCCCAGCATGACCACGGTGATCCTGGTGATTGTGATCTTCTTGATACCCGGGACTCAGCGTGTCGTGCGCGGCACTGTGTTCTCCACGCTGGAGAACACGTACATCGAGGCAGCCCGCACGATTGGCGCCGGCCCCGGACGAATCATCACTCGGCACATCCTGCCCAACATCATGGCGCCGATCCTGGTGATTGCGTCGGTCACGATTGGCGGCACGATCCTGGCCGAAGCGGCGCTGTCGTTCCTCGGCCTGGGCGCGAACTCTGCCGAGAACCCGACCTGGGGATTCATCCTCTTCGAGGCGACGCAGCGCGGCAACCTCGACCGTTGGCCCTGGCTCGCATTGACGCCGGGTGCGGCGATCACGCTGATCGTGCTGGCCTTTAACCTGCTCGGCGACGCGCTGCGCGACGTGCTCGACCCGCGATTGCGGGGAACCGGGGCCGGAGCCTGATCCTCTCGATCGCTCGGGAACCTTTTCGACCCTCGTGTCGTCTTGTATGGCGGAGGGTCAGTGAGGTCAGACGGTAGAACTGTCACCCCGCCCGCCCGCCGATGTCCGCACCTGAGACATCGGCAACCTCTCCGACTGGCCGCCCCTCCAACTGCCTGTGTTGCGCCCCCGATCGATCCACCGGTCGGGGGCGCTTCTGCTAAAGATCCCTGAGCGTCCACTGTTCCCCTCTCCCCCCGCTCCGCGGGGGAAGATGCCGAAGGCAGAGGGGGGCAAGCGGGCAACACACCGCCCTCCCTCTCCTTCAGTCCCTACGGGACAGCTTCCTTCCAGGGGGAAGCGGGTTTACGCGCCGATCTTGTTGAGCAGGCGGTTGGTGTCGACGACGTGGCGGGTGAGGCCGAGCGTCTCCGGTTCAAGACCCATGGCCAGCCCCAGGAGCTGCGGCACATGGAGGATCGGCAGATTGAGGTTGCGGTCAATCACCTTGGCTGCGTCGGGCTGCTGGGCGTCGAGGTTGAGATGGCAGAGCGGGCAAGGCGTGACCAGCGCGTCCGCGCCCTTGGACTGCGCCTCGTCGAGGTGCGTGCCGGCCATCGTCAGCGAGTTCTGCTTGTTCGTCGTCAGGATCGGGAAGCCGCAGCACTTGGTCATGCCGTCATAGGTGACCGTGGTTGCGCCGAGAATCTCGATTAACTGCTCCAGGCTGTTGCGCCGCATGGGGTTGGCGTCGAAGTCCAGCGTGCGCTCCGGCCGGACGATGTAGCAGCCGTAAAACGGTCCGAGGTTGAGCTCCTCCAGCGGCTTCTTGACCATCGAGTTGATCTTGTCAATGCCGACGTCCTCGAGCAGGATCCAGAGCAGATGGCGCGGGTCGGCGGTGCCGCGGTATTCGAGCCCCTCTGGCGCGAGATGGTGGTTGATGCGGATGCGGTAGTCGACATCGCGGAACTTTTCGGCCGCGAGCCGGTGGACGCCGACGCAGGTCGAGCAGATGTCCATCAGCGGCAGGTCCATCTGCTCCGACATGGCCATAGTCCGGGCGTTGAGCACATCTTGGAGGTAGGGTTCGCCGTCGGAGATGATTCCGGCGCCGGTGCAGGCGGCAGCCTCGAGC
>JAPPBK010000154.1 GCA_026705105.1 Chloroflexota bacterium
CGACGCACGGTACGCTGCGGGCATGCCGGGTCAATCGACATCCCACGCCGTCACCGTCGAACGCCAGCGCCTGCGCTTCGCCGCCGGACACTTCGCCACCTTCGCCGACGAGCTGGAGCCGATTCACGGACATAACTACGACGTATTCGTCGAGGTCGCCGGGCCGCTCACGGACGAGTCGTGGGTGATCGACTTCTCGCTGCTCAAGCGCCTCACGCGCGAGGTCTGCGAGACGCTCGATCACAAGTTCCTGCTGCAGATGGACTCTCGCGCGCTGACGATCACCGACGACGACACGCACTACGTAATCCAGTATCGGGATGAGCATCCCTATCGCCTGCCGAAGCATGATGTGGCCGCGCTGCCGATCGACAACAGCACGGCGGAGCGGCTGTCACAGTACATCGCGGGCAAACTGGTTGAGTCGCTGCATGTCTCGGGTCCTCCCGGACTGGCGCGCCTGCGGGTCGGGGTCGAGGAGATGCCCGGACAGGCGGCCTGGTTCGAGACGGACCTCTGATGTCGGACGGCGCGGACGGAACCGGCGATGTAGTAGTGATGGTGCTCTACGACTCGCAGGGTTTGGTTGCGGAGTTGGCCAAGTCGATCGTCGAAGGCGCGGCATCCGTCGACGGCGTCGAGGTCTGCGATCGGCCGTTGGACATCGCCGACAAGGACGAGCTAGTCCGTTGCGACGCGCTGATCCTGGGCAGT
Source organism: Chloroflexota bacterium (assembly GCA_026705105.1). Lineage (GTDB taxonomy): Bacteria > Chloroflexota > Dehalococcoidia > Bin125 > Bin125 > Bin125. Next base: position 715 of record JAPPBK010000154.1, read on the forward strand.
CCCAACTGGACCGGGATCACGGGACGGCTCAAGCACTGGTGGGACTACACCGGCGATCTCTGGGAGTCGGGCGAGCTGGCGGGCAAGCCGGCCGCCGCATTCAGCGCCGGTTGGAGCCCATCCGGGGGCCTCGAGGCGACGCTGCTGCAGCTCGTTCACCTGTTAATCGGCCACGGAATGCTAATCGTCGGCCTGCCCTGGACGACGACGATGAATCACTCCGGCAGCTACTACGGCGCGACGGCCGTGCGTAAGGTCAGTGACCTGGATCGCGAACAGGCGCGTCGACTGGGTGCGAGAGTGTCGGAGTACGCGCTCAAGCTCGGTAAAGTATCGAGTTGATGCCGGAATCCTACGATCCGCACGAGTTGCTGGACCTGACTCCTGCCGCGAGCGAGGAGGAGATTCGCAGAGCGTTTCGGCGTAAGGCCAAGTCGGTGCATCCGGACGTTTCCGACGCGCCGGACGCGGCTGAAGAGTTCAAGCGCCTCAAGGAAGCCCACGACCTGCTGATCGAGCGGCTGCACAACCCGCTCGCTGCGCCGCCCGAGGCGGGCGAGGACCTGTATCGACCGGCCAGGGAAGTGAGTGAGGAAGATCGCGAGTCGATCATCAATGCATTTCGCCGTCGCCGCGAGGCTGAGAAACGCCGCAAGTCGCGGCGGCGTTCGGCTGTGCAGGGACAGGCGCGGCGAGCCGAGCGAAAGAACGACGCTTTCCAGGAAGAGATGGCGCGGCGTCGGGCGGCATTCGAGTCGAGGCAGCGGGAAGAGTCCCAGCGAGAGCAGGAAGAGCGTCGGCGTGCCGAGCAAGACCAGCAGCGCGCAGCGGACGAAGCCGAGCGGCGTCGAGTCGAGGAACTGCGCAGGCAGGAGCAGGAAGCGCTCGAGCGTGTGAAGCAGCAGCGCGCGTCGCGGCAGCGAGCCAGCCAGACTCGCCCGATCGATGATGCCCCGCTTGAGTGCGCCTGGAAGGGTTGTCGGGTGTCGGACGATCTCGCAGTGGCGGTCGACACCGCGCTCGGTCCGCGACGATTCTGCCGCGCGCACTACGAGGAGTACATCGAGTTCCGCCGCAGCAAACAGCGGCAGGCCTCCGCACGCTGAAGGCTTCCGTGCGTCACATCCGTCATTCCAGGCTCTGCCTGGAATCTCGCCCGGTCTGCGCGTCGCGCTGACGGGAGCGAGATTCCCGCCGGAGGCGGGAATGACGAGGAGGAGTGAGATGGGCGCAGACGCCCACTACCATGCGGTCATCTGCTGGAGGAGAGGGCCATGACCGATTACGAGAACGTGCTCGTCGAGATTGACGGGCCGGTGGCGACGATCACGCTGAATCGTCCGGAGAAACTGAACGCGATCTCGGGTGGGTTGCGCGACGACCTGGAGGCGGCGCTGCGCGAGCTGAATCCGGGCGACGAAGTGCGCGTGATCCGGCTCAAGGGCGCGGGTCGAGCGTTCTGTGCCGGTTACGACCTGACGCCCGGCGGCGGCGCAATGACCTGGCGGCCGAACCAGCGGCGCGGCGACCAGGCCTGGGAGCTGGGCGAGTCGCGGATCGCGTTGGACCGCGAAAACCTGCGCGTCTCGGTCGACCGCTGGATGTGGATGTGGGGCTACCGCAAGCCGATCATCGCCCAGGTGCACGGCTGGTGTCTGGCCGGCGGCGGCGAGATGATCGGCGCCTGCGACATCGTCTTCGCATCCGAGACGGCGCGGTTCGGGCATCCCGCCGGACGCGCGATCGGCATCCCGCCGACCCTGGGTCTGTGGCCGGCCAAGATTGGCATGCTCAAGACCAAGGAGCTGCTGTTCAGCGGCGACACCGTCGACGGCATTGAGGCTGAGCGGATCGGCATGATCAACCGCGCCTATCCCGAAGACCAGCTTGACGAAGAGACGATGGCCTGGTGCCAGCGAATCGCCAATGTGCCGCTGGACGGTCTGACCGTGCACAAGCACTCGACCAACCGTTGGTTCGAGCTGATGGGATTGCGCACCGCCGCTTCCGAGGGCGCCGATTTCGACGCGATCTGGCACGAAGCGCCCAGCATCGACGAGTTCACCAAGATCGGGCGCGAAAAGGGACTCAAGGTGGCGCTCGAATGGCGCGACGACCCCTTCGGCGACGGCCGCGGCGCGATCCGGCGTCGGACGTAACCTGCCGATGCGTCCACAACCCACTGCATCAACAGAACTCGTCCGTGGCTATGCGCTGCGGGTCTGGGAGTGGTCTGCACAGGGGGATCCGGTGCGGACGGCGGTGCTGATCCACGCGACCGGATTCCACGCGCGGACCTGGGACTCTGTTGTCCGACTCCTGCCCGAGGACTGGCGCGTGTTTGCGCTCGACATGCGCGGGCATGGGGCCTCGCAAGCGCCGACCGACAGGGCCGGAGCGGACTGGCGCGAGATGGCAGCCGACCTGAATGAATGGCTGGCCCTGCGAGAGTTGACGGATGTCGTCGCCGCCGGGCACTCGATGGGTGGATGCATCTGCGTGATTGCCGCCGCGACCGGCGAACGGATCGAGTCGCTGGCGTTGGTCGATCCCGTGCTGGTCAATCCGCGCGGACCCAAGCCGCCCGTGCCCGCCGACAGCCTGTCAGTCGCGGCGCGCAAGCGACGTAGGGTCTGGTCCAGTCCTCAGGAGATGGCCGATTCGCTCACCGGCCGAGGCGCGTTCACGCACTGGCCGCGAGATGCGGTCGAGCGCTACGTCCGCTACGGACTCAAGCCGACGGGCAGGCTCGGGGAGTGGGAGCTGGCCTGCGACCCGGAAGTCGAGGCCTGGTGCTTTGAATACGCCCCCCAGGTCGATCCCTGGCCGGAGATGGCCCGCGCCTCTCAACCGACGTTGATTCTGCGCGCCGGCGAGATGCAGGGTCATCCCTCGCCGACCGGTCAGAACGCCGTCGATGTCTTCCCCAACGCCTTCGAGGAAGTGGTCGAGGATTCGGACCACTTCATCCCCATGCGCCGTCCCGACGCAGTCACCGAGACGATTTTGACCGTCGCGCGGGACTGCTCAGCAGATAGTCCGGACTGAACCCGGCTGCGCCCTCACGGACGTTGGGCGTGAGCCCGGCAATCAATGCGTCTCTCGCGGATCGGTACGCGGCACGATCCCAGCCGAGTCGGCTGGCGACCGCGCGAGCTTCCTCACCGGTGCCACCGCGAAAGTGGCCGAGCGTCGGCGTGAATGACTCGACCGCGAAGCGCGAGGCGCCGGTATCGGCCATCGTCAGTGCGAAGTGGGCAGGATCGTCAATGGGAAGCAGCGGGGTCATCGTGATTGCGACCGGTATGCCTGCATCCGCGACAACTCGCGCCGCCTGCAGGCGATTCGCAATCGGCGGATTGCGTGGCTCGAACGCACGGCGGACGGCCTCGGAGTCGGTCGTGACGCTGAAGTTGACGCAGACCCGCTCAAACCGCTGCAACAGGTCGATGTCCCTGACCACCAGCGGGCTGCGTGTCTGCACGACCAGATACGCGCCCATGTCGGCGAGGATCGGCAGCAACGAGCGAGTGAGTTCGAGACGGCGCTCGATCGGTTGGTAGGGATCGGTGGCGCTACTCATGTAGATCGTCTTGCCGACGAGCGAGCGCCTCAGGCGTGACAGCTTGGCTGCGGCGTTGCGCTTGACCCGCACCCAGTCGCCCCAGGTCTGCTGCTTCGCGGGTGGAGCGAAGAACGCGGCGTAGCAGTAGGAGCAGCCGAATGCGCAGCCGACGTAGGGATTCAGCGAGTAGTCGTACTCGCGCAGGTAGCCGGCGCCTGGCGTCAGGATCTGTGCCGCGTCGTACTGCTCAATCTCGGGCGGCATGGTTGTCGGTCAAGGAACGGCTCACAGCGTGCGCATCATCTTGGGGCCGTTGATGATGTCGTCGGCGTGACCGTTGTCGTGCGCGGCCCAGGCTTCGAGCAGCGAGAGCGCATTGCCGGCGAAGCCCATGCGCATCAGCACCTGGTCTTCCGATAGCGCGGCGAAGAGCATCGTTGACTTGCGTGCGCCGGCGTCGAGCTGGTCCGAGAGCGCACCGACCGGCTGACCCAGGAACCGCTCGGCGCTGAGCGCATTGGCCATGTCCAACTCGGGACTGGGCAGCGAGGGATCGGGCTTCCATTCGTCCAGCGGCGATCCGTTGAGCGCAGCGTTCAGCGCGTCGTGATAGCGCCGATCGGACGCCGCCAGGTGAGCCAACACGTCGCGTCGCGACCACTGCGGCGCGGCCGACTCGCGCAGCCATTGATCGGCGGGCAGGACCTCGACCATCTGGATCAATCTGCGCCGCGCGCGCAACGCCCGGGTCAGCGGCACCCAGAGCGCGGGCACGAAATCGTCGGCGGGCAGCGGCGGATCGGTCGCCAGCAGCGGCCGGTCGTCCATGCTCTGCACGCACACGACGACGCTCGTTCCGGACTACCAGCTCATCGAGGGATCGGGCGGGCCCATCTTGCGGTAGTTGCCGCCGTAGAACAGGATCGGCTCCTCGTCCGACTGCTTCTCGAACGCCTTGACCTCGCCGACGATGATCTCGTGGTCGCCGCCGTCAAGAACGGAGTGAATGTCGCAATCGAAGACCATCGTCGCGCTCGCCAGACGCGGCTGACCGGTCTCGCCCAGCACGTGCTCGTGTTCGTCGAACTGGTGCGGCGGCGCGGGACGCTTGCTGCTGGCGAAG
>JAPPBK010000043.1 GCA_026705105.1 Chloroflexota bacterium
GGACCAACAGCAGCCGACCTCCGCCGAGGTTGAACAGCTAGCCGAACAGCAACATGCGTCCGAGGCGGCGAACGGGCAGTAAGAGGAAGAGCTGGATGCCGTGCAGCGGCAAGCGCAAGTGGAGCAGTTTGAGCAAACGACAGCCGAGCTCGCCCGATCGGTGATGGCGCGTCGCCCATTAGCCTCGTCACGGAGTATCCCTACGACGGCTCCCCCAACGCGCTGTTCAACTCCAATGTGCGCTGCGACCAGGAGAACGACAGGGTTCACCTCACCATTGGGGGGGCTACCGCGCGGCGTGATCCGGCGGCGGCCTACGTGCTCGAGTGGCGCACAATGAGTGTTCCATCGTGATGTGTCTGACCGCTACCGTGGCCGGCTTCCGCATGACCGGGTGAGAACCCGACGGCCGCCAGATCCGTCGCGGGCGACTGGCGGCCCGTTCGTGCTCGACCGGAGTAGCTTGGCCGGCGCCGATTTCGCCGGTCCCGGGAATGAAGTCGACGAACTCGACAGCCTGTTTCTCAGGCAGTTGACCGCGCACGAGGATGTTGCGGAAACGCAACTTGTCAATCGTACACAGCGCCATCAGTCCGTCCTCCACTGTCATGGTGGCGGGGGGTGAGGGTCCGGACGCTAGTTCCTGGTCAAACTCACCCTGAAGCTGTCGGACTCGTTGCCGAGCAGGTCCTGTAGCGTGCCAACGTTTGTATAGGTGTAGTCCACGTGAGTCGCGCAGGACGGGATCTGCGAGAACGTCAGCGTGAGTTGCGATCCGCTGATCGGCGCGGAGTGACACCGAACGGGCGCTAGTCGTTCGGCCTGGCCGCGCGCGCATGCGACCACTCCTCCTCGCCCGCTCTGTTCATGGCCCAGTCGTTGGCGTGCTTGGCGCGGACTTGCACCTCGTAGCGCGCGCCTGCTGTGAAGTTCTCGATCTCGTAACTCCTGGGATTCGAGTACTCCCTGGTGGAGCACATGCCGCGCGTCGCTTCGGAGAAGACCTCGACGGTTAGCGAAATGCAGGCGTCCGGCACGTTGTTCGCTTCCATCGTCACGAGGTCGTCGAATGCGCCGTCGGCGTACTCGATACGGACGGCGAAGGTGTAACCGCCCGATGTGAGACCGCGCATGGTCTGCGAGCGCGCCTCAGGGTCGCGAATGGTGGCATCGAAGCTGAGACCCTCCGCCTCGTTCATGGCGGTGACGACAAAGCCGGCGACCTCGCAGGCGTCGGACATGTCGTTGGGCAGGATCCAGGAGACGACCGCGCCCTGGCTGATGGTCAGCGCCGAGACGGAGGCCAGCGCGGTCTGGGCCTGCGCCGTGCCCGTGCGGAACAGCGACAGTACGGCGAGTGATCGCTGCGGCGTCCTGATGGCGGTAGAGAATGCGCCATGTCGAAGAGTCACGCTGAGATCCCGGGGCGGTAGCACTGTTGTCGACTCCTACGTCGCGGCTTCAGCAAGTCGGAGTACGGCAGGACTTCATCGAAGGAGGGGTCACTGGTCAGTCACCAGTCGCAGGAAGTACTATGACCTTGCATGACTTGAAGAACAGATAGCAAACGGGTGTTGAGCCGCACCGCGACAGACCGAGGAGCACAGCTTGGCGCAAGATGAACAACCCGCGCGGCGCATCGAGGAACTGGAAGAACGGCTCGCCCGATTGGGCGAGGCGAGCCTGCGGATCTCGGAGAGCCTTGACTTCGACCGGGTGCTGCAGGAGGTGGTCGACAACGCGCGAACGCTGACCGGCTCGCGCTACGGCGCGATCACGGTGTTGGACGACGACGGTCAGACCTCCGACCTGATCGTCTCGGGCGTCTCCGAGGACGAACGGCAGGCGCTGCTGGAGTTGCCTGAGGCGCCCGCCTTCTTCTCTTACCTCAGCGGTGTAGACGAGCCGCTGCGTATCTCGGACACCGACAGCCTCATGAACGCCGAGGGGATGTCGAGTTTCCGACCGCCGTTGCCGGCATCGTCGCTGCTGGTCGCGCCGATCCGTCACCAGGGCGCCAGCATGGGCACCATCTACCTGGCCCATGACCGCAGTGAGCGGCAGTTCAGCGGGGAGGACGAGGAGACGCTGGTGATGTTCGCCTCGCAGGCGGCGTTGGTAATCGCCAACGCCCGCCGCCTCCGCGATGAACAGCGCGCGCGCGCCGACTTGGAGGCGTTGATCGACACCTCCCCGGTTGGCGTGGTGGTGCTCGACGCCCGCACCGGCGCGCCGCGATCGTTCAACCGCGAGGCATCGCGCATCGTCGATCGGCTACGCGATCCCGATCAGTCGGCCGAGGAGCTGTTGGAATCGGTGATCTGCCGGCGCGGCGACGGACGCGAGGTGTCGCTGCGGGAGTTCCAGATGACGGAGCTGCTGAGCATCGGCGAGACAGTGCGCGCCGAAGAGGTGGTGTTGCGCGTCGCCGACGGCCGCAGCGTCACGGTTTTGCTCAACGCGACGCCAATCGTCTCGGACGACGGCGCGGTGGAGACGGTCGTGGTGACATTGCAGGACATGGCGTCGGTGGAAGAGATGGAGCGTCTGCGGGCCGAGTTCCTGGCCATGGTCAGCCACGAGTTGCGCGCGCCTTTGTCGACGATCAAAGGCTCGGCCACGACGGTGCTGGACTCGGCACTGGAGTTCGACCCGGCGGTCGTGCGCCAGTTCGTCCGGATCATCTCCGAGCAGGCGGATCATCTCAACAGCCTGGTCTCGGACCTGCTTGACGCGGCGCGCATCCAGACCGGCGAACTGCCGGTCAGTCCGGAGCCGGCGGAGGCGGCGGTGCTGGTCGACCGGGCGCGGAGCGCATTCGCCAACGCCGGCGACGGGAATCCGGTGCAGATCGACATCGAGCCGAACCTGCCGCTGGTCATGGCCGATCGCCGGCGAATTGTCCAGGTCATTGTCAACCTGCTGAAGAACGCAACGCGCAACTCGCCGGAGGGATCGATCATTACCCTAGGCGTTTCGCGAACGGACGTGCATCTCGCATTCACTGTGTCCGACCGAGGCAACGGCATTCCGCAGGAGCGTCTGCCCAACCTGTTTCGCAAATTCTCCGCTGGTCAGTCGGAAGGACAGGTCGGCGACACAGGGCTGGGACTGGCGATCTGCAAGGGCATCGTCGAAGGACACGGCGGCCGCATCTGGGCGGAGAGCGACGGTCTCGGCCAGGGCGCGCGCTTCACGTTCACGCTGCCGACCGTCGAAGCGGCCGGCCTGGGCTCGCCGCCCGATACGACGCTGATCGAAGAGCTTCCCCAGCCGGAAGAACAACCCGGACCTCGCATCCTGGCCGTCGACGACGATCCGCAGGCATTGCGTTTTGTCCGCGAGATCCTCGTTGCGGACGGCTTCGACGCGGTCGTGACCGGCGACCCGCGGGAAGCGCTGAAGCTGATGACCGAGGAGCGGCCCCAACTGGTGCTGCTGGACCTGGTGTTGCCGGACACCGACGGTATCGACCTGATGGTGGAGATGCGCAAATGGGCCGACGTGCCGGTGATCTTTCTTTCGGCCTATGGCCGCGACGAGCTGATCGCTCGAGCCTTTGAACAGGGCGCGTCGGACTACGTGGTCAAGCCGTTCTCGCCGACCGAGCTGTCGGCGCGGATCAAGGCGGCCCTGCGCCGCCGCGAGGTGTCGGTCCCTCCGCCGCCCTACACGTTCGAGGAGCTGCGTGTTGACTACGTCAGGCGCCGCGTGACGCTCGCCGGCGTCGCGCTCCAGTTGACGCCCACCGAGTACCGCATGCTGGCCGAGCTCTCGGCCAACGGCGGCAAGCTGGTCACGTACAAGCAAATCCTGGACCGGGTCTGGGGCAAGGATCCGGACTCCGACTTGCGGCCGATGCGGACGATGATGGGTAAGCTGCGCAGCAAGCTTGGCGAAGACACGGGAGAGCCTCGATACATCTTCACCGAGCCCCGGGTCGGCTATCGGATGCCGATGGGAACGCCAGTTAACCCGAACGACCAGGGCGATCCCGAAGTTGACGAAAAAGACCTGGACAACCCGGCGCCGCCGTCCTGAACGACGAGTCCGCACGAGAGCGCTATCTGAGCGCTGTGAGCCTCTTGTCACAGGAGTTTCACGTGTCGGTGACTGCACGTCACCGGAGTGGCTGACTGCTGTCGTCCTGCCGGGCAGCTAGTGACCGCGAGTTTCGGAACGCGCACCAGGGGTGCGTCTAGCGGCGCAATGTGGAGAGAGTGGCAGGTTGCACTTGCCCTGAGCTTGTGACCGCCAATCATCTGCCAACGGGGTCGCGATGAGTATCGCGACTGCTCAAGTCGAGGCGGCGTTGATCGAGTGCGAGCCGAAGGCCGAGTACCGGCTGAACGGTCTGGCGCTCTTAACGGAGCGAGCCAACGGCGAACTCACCGCCTGGGGACATGCCGGTCACGATGTCTCGCTGGAGCGGGTGATCCCGTTTTACGGCGACCCTCGCGTCCTGCGCCTGACCTTCTGGTGCGAGACCTCCCATGTCTCGCAGCTTGCGTTGCTCTCGCGCCCCGACGTTACCTGAGCGCGACACTCAGAGAGCCGTCCTCCGTCCCCGCCTTCGCAGGGCCAGGCACTCAGCATCTCCCCCCGCGTTAGCGGGGGAAAGAGGAACCACGGCTGCGCTTTCAGCGCAGAGCGAAATCAGGGAGCTGGGTCGAGGCCGATAGAGCGGGCGAGGGCGGCGAAGGGCGCAGCGGACTGCTCGACGGCGTGTTCGATGGCGCCCTGCCAGAACTGGGCGATCGGCTCCAGTTCTTCGGCGCCGAAGCGGTGCTCGCTCGCGTCGTAGGAGTCTGCGCGATAAACGACAGCGTCCATCGGCGGCCCGACATCGGCGGAGCTGGCCTCGGTTGAGTTGAACGAGAGCACGCCGAGTCGCAGCGACTCCTCCAGTGAGGCTTCATATCGCAGCGCGCGGTCGAGGATCGGCTTGCCGAACCGGGTCTCGCCGATGATCAGGTAGGGCGTGCCTTTGGAGACCTCGACCCAATTGCCCTGCGGATAGAGCAGGAAGAGGTGAGGCGCGTCGTCTTCGGTCATCTGGCTGCCGACGATGCAATGCAGGTCGAAATGCAGTCCCGCCTTGAGCAGCCACTCGTTGTCTTCGTTGTAGACCCGCCGCATCTCCTCGGCCAGCGCGTTGACGGCCTGGTAGGAGCGGGTGAGGTCGTGCTCATTGCGCCGCAGGCGCTCCTCGAAGTAGGTGATCGCTTTGTCGCGGACCGAGCGCAGACCGCTGGTGAGGATGAACATCGTGTGTCCGTCGCCCCGGTGGACGGCGATCTTCTTGGCCATCGAGACCTCGGAGCCGCTCGTGATCCGGGTGTCGGACAGGACCGAAGGAAAGCAAGCCCTGGGGCCGGATACTTTTAATCAAAGGCTGAT
>JAPPBK010000040.1 GCA_026705105.1 Chloroflexota bacterium
CCGTCTGGGCCTGCAGTTCATCACGCAGGACGTGCAGGACCTGCTCTCTGAGGATCACTCGCGCACGATCACCGGCCACTCCGGCCGGGCGCTGCTGCAGAACGCGGCGTTCAAGCTGCTCTTGCAGCAGGACGCGGCCGCCATCTCGACCGTGGCGGACGCGTTCGACCTGCCCGAGGACCTGCAACGCTGGCTGGTCTCCTGTCCCCGCGGCGACGGGCTGCTCCTGGCCAAGGGTGAACGGTTCCCCATCCGGATCGAGGCCACGCCGGAGGAGACCGAACTGATCGAGTGGCGCCCGGGCCGGCACTGAGCCGCCTTCCCCTCAATCCCAGACACCCACTCCGAACGGACCCACCCCATGAAACTCAACCTTCTCTGTCTGCTGCCGCGTCGATCCAAGCCCTCCGGGCCGGTGCTGCTGGCGGTCACGCCGCCGAGAACCGGCCAGCGCACCCTCTTGGGCGTCGAGAACCTGCTCCAGTCGATCGCCGTCCCCGAACCGTTCTCGCTTGAGATCGCCGGAGACGAGAACGGCGTCTCGTTGATGGCCCGCTGCCTGGACGGCGAGGTCGTGCGCCGCCAGATCGGCGTCCACTATCCCCAGGCCCGAATCCGCGAACTCGCGCCGCTCGAGGATCCGATGCGCATCGCCGATGACGAACAGGCCTGGTCGATGACCCTGCGCTCCTCAGGGCCTGACTACGTGCCGCTGAGGGTGTTCCGCGACGACGACCTGCTCGACCCGGGCTCCGACCCGCTGCTCGCCCCACTGGGTGCGCTCTCCGGCCTGCGCTCCGGCGAGCGGGTCGTCTCGCGCATCCTCCTGCGCTCGCTCGGCCCCGGCTGGTCCCGCCACTACCAGGAGAAGCTGGGCGAGCGGCCCGGCCAGCCGCCGCGGAGCCCGCAGTCCGCCCCGCCCGTTCGCGGCGGACCCGATCCGCTGGCGCTGACCGTGCTCGGCCTGGCCGGGTTCGGGTTCTTCCAGGGCTACAGCTGGCTCCAGGCGGGCGAGATATGGAACCTGGCCGCGCTCTGCGCCGGCGCGGCCGTCGCGCTGCTGGGCGGCGGCTGGGCCTGGCGCCGCTGGAAGAAGGCGCGCAACCGCTACTTCGAGCCGCAGCTGATTATGGAGAAGATCTCGCGGATCGCGTTCGAGAGCGAACTCGAGGTCACGGCCATCCTGCCCGGGACGGCCTCACCGGATCGAGCGGCCGAACTATTGGAGCAGGTCGCGGCCGCCTACCGCCACTACGACCATCCCTCCGGCGCCAGTTTCCAGGTCGGACCGCTGCGCGAGGTCGCGCCGGCTCCGTTGCGGCTGCATCCCCGCCCTCCGGGCCTCTTCCGCCGCCGCAGCATCCTTGGCGTGCGCGAGCTGGCCGCGCTCTGGCATCCGCCCGGAGCGGGCGACGAGACCCACGAGCTTGAGCGCTCCGGCTCGAAGGTGCTGCCGCCGCCGGCGCGGGCCTTGACCGAAGGCGCACTGGTCGGGATGACGAACGGCGATCACCCGCGCGAGGTGCGGTTTCCGGAGGATTTGCTCCGCCGGCACCACCTCTACGTCGCCCGCACCCGGATGGGCAAGTCCACCCTGATGCGCCACATCGTCGCGCACAAGCTCCAGCGCAAGGCTGCGGGCCTGGATCGCGACGCGATCGTCGTGGTCGACCCGCACGCCGACCTGGTCGCGGCGCTGCTGGAACAGGTCCCCGAGTCGCTCTCAGGTGAGGTACGTTTGATCGACCTGGCCGACGACAAGCGCGCGCCGGGGATCAACCTGCTCGACACCCGCATCTTCGCTGACCGCGACCGGACCGCCGACGCGGTCGTTCGCGTGGCACGCGGGCTGTGGGAGCAGTGGGGGCCGCGAATGCAGTCGATCCTCGAGCAGACTGTTAAGACCTTGCACGAAGCGAACAGCCACCCACTCACCCAGCCAGAGCAGCAGTACACGATCCTGGACGGACTCCGCCTGCTCTCCGACGCGAAGCTCCGCGACAAGGTGTTGCCCCGGCTGCGCGACTCCTACCTGCTGGAGTGGTGGGTGCGCGATTTCGGCGGCTGGCGCAAGGAATACCAGGCCGACGCCCTGGCCCCGGTCAGGACCCGGCTCAACTACTACGCCTCCTCCACTCGCGCCCGCGCCATCCTCGGTCAGCCCCGCTCTACGATCGACCTGCGCCAAACGATCCTCGACGGCGGCATCCTGCTCGTCTCCACGGCGCAGGGCACGGTCGGGCGCGACGTGGCCGCGCTGGTCGGCGCGTCGGTGCTCAACCTGGTCGACTCGGTGATCCGCGAACAGGAGCGGTTGCCGTTGGACCAGCGCCGCGGCGCCCTGGTCGTGGTCGACGAGATGCAGACCATCCCGGGGGTCGAGTTCGAATCGATGCTCTCCGAGCTGGGCAAGTATGGCGCTTCGTTCGTACTCGCCACACAGAGTCTGCGCAAGCTGGACGACCTCTCCCCGACGATGCGCGACACGCTCTTGGCCAACGTCGGCTGCCTGGCCGCCTTTCAGGTGGCGGGCGCGGACGCGCGCGAGCTGATCTGGGAGTTCAGCCGCGAGCGGCTGTCGGAGGACGACATCGTCTCCCAACCCGTGCACCACTGCTACGTGCGCCCCACGGTCGGCTCGGAGCGTCTGCCGTCTTTCTCTATGTCCGTCGCCAAACCCAAGTTGGGTGACCCGGAGCACGCTCGGCGCATCCGCGACGCCGCCTCGGCATACACCACGCCGTTGGAAACGATTGAGGCGCAACACTCGGAGCGAATCGTGGTCTTGGAGCGATTGCGAAAGCAATCTGGAAGCCTCAAGGAGGAGGAACCGGCCCCGCTCCCCGAGGAGCCGAAGCCCGCCAAGCGCAAGAAACAGCGCAGCAAGCTGGTCCAGCAACGGGATAACGCGGAGCAGGCGGGTCTGACGACGAACGACTGACATGAGGTAGAGCCTTATCGCCGGCCAACTAGAATGCGCCCATGCCGAGAACCAAGACATCCCCACAGACTCCTAACACCGCGACCACCGGATGCGAATCTCAGCGCTGGGAGATGGCGGACGCGCTGCGTGGCAGCATGGACGCCACCGAGTACAAACACGTCGTCCTGGGCCTGATATTCCTCAAGGACATTTCCGACGCCTTCGAAGAGCAGTATGCAGAGACGAAAGAAGAGGGCATCGACGACCCTGAGGATCGCGACGTCTACGTCAGTCGAACCATCTTCTGTGTGCCGCCAGGGGCTCGCTGGGAGCATTTGCAGCATCAAGCACCGCAACCCAACATCGGCCAACTCGTTGACGACGCGATGTCTGTATTGAGCGCGACAATCCCTCACTAAAGGACATCCTGCCCAAGGAGTACTAGCGTCCCGCGCTCGACAAGCAGCGGCTCGGGCAGCTGATCGACATGATCAGCAACATCCAGGTCGGGTACGAGGAATCTCCGTCTCGCGATGTCCTGGGGCGCGTCTACGAGTACTTCCTCTCGCGATTCGCCAGTGCGGAGGGCAAGGGCGGCGGCGAGTTCTACACCCCGAACTCGGTCGTCCGGCTGCTGGTCGAGATGATCGATCCGTATCGCGGCCGCGTCTACGACCTCTGCTGCGGCTCATCGGGGATGTTCGTCCAGTCCGCCGAGTTCGTCAGCGCTCACGCGACTGCGAAAGGCAACGGCGGCAAAGCGAAGTCCGACATCTCCATCTACGGCCAGGAGTCCAATCACACGACCTGGCGGCTGGCCAAGATGAACCTCGCCATCCGCGGCATCGAGAGACAGATCGCACACGGCGATAGCTTCCACAACGACTGCCATCCCGACCTCAAGGCCGACTTCATTCTCGCCAATCCGCCCTTCAACATCTCCGACTGGGGCGGCGAGCGGCTGCGCGACGACCAGCGCTGGAGATACGGTGTGCCGCCGGCGAGCAACGCCAACTTCGCCTGGGTCCAGCACATGGCGCACCACCTGGCGCCCAACGGCGTCGCCGGCTTCTTGTTGGCCAACGGCTCAATGTCCTCCAACCAGTCCAGAGAGGGCGATATTCGCAAGAGCCTGATCGAAGCCGGCCTGGTCGACTGCATGGTCGCGATGCCGGGCCAACTCTTCTACTCGACGCAGATCCCCGTCTGCCCCTGGTTCCTGGCGCGCAACCGGCGCGATCGCCGCGACGAGTTGCTCTTCATCGACGCCCGCAAGCTCGGCCAGATGACCGACCGCACCCACCGAGAACTCACCGTGGACGACTTCGCCCGCATCGCCGACACCTACCACAACTGGCGAAACCGCAGCGACGACTACGAAGATGTCCCGGGTTTCTGCAATGTTGCCTCGCTCGAGGAAGTCGCCAAGCACGACTTCGTACTCACGCCCGGCCGCTACGTCGGCGCGGAGCCGCAGCCCGACGACGGCGAGCCGTTCGAGGGGACGATGACGCGCCTCGCCGCACAATGGCGCGAGCAGCAGGTGGAAGCTGCGAAACTGGACGCTGCGATCTCGGCTAATCTGGAATCGTTGGGATTCGGAGCCGGACAGGAGCGGTCGTGATTGCCCCGCTTGTCAGCCAGCACATCGACGACATCGCCGAACTCTGCCGCCGCTATCACGTGCAGCGCCTCGACCTCTTTGGATCCGCCGCCACCGAGCGCTTCGACCCTGACGCCAGCGACCTCGACTTCCTCGTCACCTATCGGCCCGACGCTGGTCCCGATCCCTGGTTCAGCCAACACCTCGCTCTGCAAGCGGCCATCGCCCAACTCTTCGATCGGCCCGTCGATCTCGTCTTCGATCAGCCGTTCCGCAATCCGTACTTTTCTGAGGCAGTCGAAGAAACCCGGACGCCGCTCTATGCCGCCTAGGGCCAAGATGTACCTACGCGACATCCTCGATGCCGCGCTTCTGGTCAGGCGCTTCACCCACGGCAAGACCTTCGCCGACTACGAATCCGATGTCCTCCTTCGCTCCGGCGTCGAGCGTCAACTCACCATCCTGTGCGAAGCGATGACCCACCTCAGCGATCACGACCAATCCATCGCTACCCAAATCACCGACCACGACGCAATCATTGGGATGCGCATCGTGCTCGTCCACCGCTACGCGGACCTTGACGATCGCCGCATCTGGAGCACGGCCACCCTCAGCCTCCCCCTCCTCATTCAGGAGGTCGAGCAACTCCTGGATGAAGCATGACTGACAACGGCTGGCGTCAGATCACGCTTGGCGAGTGTGCGCTCATCAATGACTCCACCTACTCGCCCAAGGAAAATCAGCCCTTCATCAACTATCTCGACACCGGTAACATCACTGAGAACCGGGTCGAGCAGATTCAGCGTCTCGTTGCCGGGCAAGACAAGATCCCAAGCCGCGCGCGACGCAAGGTCCAGCCTGGCGA
>JAPPBK010000444.1 GCA_026705105.1 Chloroflexota bacterium
CCGGGCCGCCTCTGCGATCGTGAGGTTCGTCGCCTCGATGCAATCAAGCCGCACAGATACGCCGGGATGACGGGGAGTAGAGCGGGACATCGCGCTCTCCTTGTTCAATCGCTGTCAAGACGAGCGGGCTACTTGCGGTGGACATCATCCAGCGTTCTCCCATCGGGAGTTTTCCATTCAACCCAACCATTCTTAGCTGCTCCAGACATAACCTTGGCTGCGCTGGATGGATTGTCGAACCGAGTATCCTCAGTGAGTTCGAAGTGGGTTCCCATGTCTTTGAACACCCCGTCGCGAATCAATCGCTCTCTGCGCTCCAAAATCTTCGCCGCACCGTTTCCAAGTGCGGTGGTTTCCTTTCTGGCCTGTGAGCCGCGCAGGACCATCAGTTGCTTGGTACCCAGATAGGTCGCCATCGCTCTCAGCCCGACGAAACTGAGCTCGAAGGTGTCTTTGTCTCCCGCATCGTGGCTCGACAGTGCGTGACTCGCTTGGGGTAGCGGAGATGTTTCTCGGTTGCTCTCAGTGGGAAACTGAACCGTCTCGCCCCGGTCACTCCAACCAAGGCCCTTCGAGGGATCGGGGTATCTGCTCACGATGTCGTAGGTACCGCGAGCTACGCGACTCAGTCGAGGATCTTTGGAGTATCGAGAGAGCAGCGTAGCGGCATTGCCTTTACCGCCAATCTCAAATCCGCGCCCAACCAGGGTCTCATGAATCTCCAGATAGTGCATCGGCCCGCCGCTTTCGCGGATCAGCTCAACGACCGCATCAGCATCGGCAATTGGGCCCCGAGGCCTAGATGGCGGTATCGGCGACGGTTCTGGATCCTCGCCTTCTCCTGGAGATCGATTGCCGCGCAGTAGACCTTCGAGCTGAACAATTCGCTTAGCTTCATCAGCGCGCTCCTCTTGAAGCCCCGTGATCTTCTTGTCCAGCTCGATTAGCTTCTGCCGGCAGCGGTTAAGTTGCTCTTCCACGAGATCGAGAAAACCATCCTCAAAACCACTGCTTAGCCTTGCAACCATCTCGCAATCCTCTCGTCGATCAGCTATGTGCAAATGCTATCTGGCTTTATAGGGATTGTCAAGATGGGAGAATCTGCGGTTGCACGGCGTGTACGCCTGGAGCGGGTCCCCGAGTGAATCGGGGACAGGGACGGTCTGGCTTCGCCGCTATCGCACCAACGGAGCATCACCGGGCCTCCGAAACGCGAAACCGCCTGATCCTCCGTTGAAGCCTCCTTCGACGACCTGGGCCGTTGGAGTCACCGACTCATTCACAATCGGCAGGACTAAGCGCGACGCGCGCTCGCCGCCGATGGTGATGGTCAGCGTCGCCTCGTCTCCCTGCGTGGGCACGACCAGGTTGTCGGCGTCGGCTGCGGCGATGGTCAGGCGGATGAGCTCGCCGGATCGGACAATGGCGGAGATGGGATACATCTCGACTTGCACATCCATCGGTTCGCCGGGATTGACCGGCGCGAGGTCGGCCTTGCTCCAGCTATGCCAGACCGGACCCTCGTGACCGCCCGGATCGTCTCCGACGCGCCGGTGGGCGAAGTTGAGGAAGCCCTCGGAGAGATAGGCCGCTGAGCCGTCCTCGGCAATCTGTTCCAGCGTCACCACGACGGCCCCGCGGTCCGAGGTGGTCGAGATTTCGATCTGCACTGACGGCCAGCCGGTGATCTCGATGTCCTCTGCCAGCGGATTGCTGGTGAAGCTGAGGCAGCCCTCGGCCCGAGCGTTGAGATCGACCGTGTTGATGTACAGGTCCTGGCTGTAGTAACTATGCCGGCTCAACCTGCCCAGGCTCACGTCGTGGTTCACGTCGTAGGTCAGGTGCGCCGTCCCATCAGGGCGCGAGAGCGTGAGCCCTCCGTCCACGCTGAGCCAGTGCGATCGGCTGCGCGCTTCGGGCAGCGGCAGGCGCGGGGCCGACTTCCACCGTGTCGCGCCCGTCGGCTCGCTGGCCCCGTAGTGGACTTGCGGATCGTCCATCACACCGTTGTCGACGTCCCTGAGCCAGAAGTCGAACCAGCGCAGCAGCTCGGGGTCGCCGCCCTGTCCGTGATTCCACGGACCCACGATCAGCTTCTTCGGCACGTCGAGCCGATTGAAGGCGTCGATCAGGTAGCCGGGGAACGTCAGGTCCCACCAGCCGGTGACGAGATACGTGGGCACGCCGCTCTCGTTGATCAGCTCGGTCGAGTCAAACCAGCCGCTGGCGACCTCGCCGAGGCCGATGTCCGGTCGCGGCTTGCGACGCAGCAGGCCGTCGTACGAGGACATCCGGGTGACATCGCGGGGGTCCATCTCCGAGAACGCCTCGACCCAGCGGTAGCCGTCGGGCGAGTGCGAGTCCATCGCGTCACGCTGCAGAGCCTCGCCGTCGGGGCCGTCGACGGGCGCGGACGGCTCGTGTTCGGAGAGGCCCTTGTGCAACTGTTCCCAGACGCGCGCGAAGCTGCTGATTGCAAGCCCGCCGTCGACATAACACTGTGGCAGGCCCGGATACTGCGGAGCGATGCACTTGAGCCCCTCGGGCCGGTGCGCCGCCGTGAAGAACTGGATCATCCCCTCGTAGGAGATGCCGACCATGCCGACGCGGCCGGTCGACCAGTCCTGTTCGCAGATCCAGCCGATCACCTCCGCGATGTCGTGTCCGGCCAGCCACGAGTCGTTGTACAGCTCGCCGAACGAAGCGCCAGTGCCGCGCAGGTCGAGCGAGACGAAGCGGTAGCCGTGGTGGATCAGGTCGCGCGCAATCGGTCGCTCTTCGTACTGTGTGACCAGTTCGCCCGGCTCCATTGCCCGCAGCTCCTGCTGGTATCGCGCAGCCGATGTGCCTTCGCCGGTCAGGATGAACGACCGGCGGTAGGGCGTGCAGTGCAGCACGGTCGGCGACGGAGCGTCGATCCGCCGGCCGTCGAGCGCCGGATGCAGCACGTCGATGGCGATCCGGCAGCCGTCCTGCATTTCCAGGTAGCGCGACTCGCGCTCGTATCCGTTCGTTACTTCGTCCGTGTAGCCCTCGTAGACGCCTAACAGTGATCGTTTGTCCGACATGGCACTCCTCGAGACAGCGCGTGCGCCCCTGCTTGGATTGATACGCTCATCAGAAGAATACCGACGAATCAACAGGCGAATGGAGCGGGCCTCCATGACGACGATGACCAGCGGGCTCGATCAGATCGACATCGTGACGCCGGAGCGCTACGCCGAACGCGGTTACCCCTGGGACGACTGGAAGTTGTTGAGACGCGAGGCGCCGGTCTACTGGTACGACCGCCCCGGCGTGACGCCGTTCTGGGCGATTACGAAGTACGACGACATCCAGCAGATCTCGCGCGATCCGGAGACCTTCATCAGCAGCCAACGGCTCGTGATTCGCTCGGCCGGCTCGGGTGACAGCGGCGCCAACGACCCGAACTTAACTGTGCCGAACCTGATCAATATGGACCCGCCCGAGCACGGCAAGTACCGCAACGCCACTAGCCGCCGTTTCTCCCCGCGCGGCATGCGCCTGCTCGAGGATCGAATCGACGAGATTGCCGAAGATGTGGTTGACGATGTCGCTGCTCACATCGTCGATCAGCTCACCAACCGACGGCAGGCCGACTTCGTTCGCGATGTCGCCGCTCGGATGCCGCTGGCGGCGATCTGCGAACTCCTGGCGGTTGATCGCGACTCGTGGGAGGATTTGTTTCGCTGGACGAATGAGTTCCTCGGCTCGGAGGATCCCGAGTACCAGCAGGGCCGATCACGCCGCGAGACCTGGCAGGCCGGCGTGCGAGGGCTGCAGGGGTTCTTCATGGCCCACATCGAGCGGAAGCGTCGCGAACCGGACAACAGCGTGATGACCACGCTGGTCCAGGCGGAGATCGATGGCGAGCCGATGCCCGAACACATGATTCTCTCGTACGCGATCTTGTTGATCCTGGCGGGCAATGAAACCACGCGGAACGCCACCTCGGGCGGGATGCAGGCGCTGATCGAGCATCCAGAGCAGTACGAGCTGCTCAAGAGTCAGCCGGAACTGCTGGACAGCGCGATCGAAGAAATGCTGCGCTGGACCTCGCCGGTGGTCCACTTCGCCCGCACGGTTACGCAGGACACCGAGATCCGCGGCGTCCCGATCAAAGAGGGCGAGACCCTCGCCATGTGGTACCCGTCGGCCAACCGCGACGAGGACATCTTCGACAATTCCGACACGTTCGACATCCAGCGCTCGCCCAACGAGCATCTCGCCTTCGGAGGCTTCGGAGAGCACTTCTGCCTCGGCGCCAACCTGGCTAGGTTGGAGATGCGCAGCATCTTCTGCCACCTGATCCAGAAGCTGGATCACTTCCAGATAGACGGAGAAATGGAGCGCCTCTCCTCCGGCCTCATTGGAGGCATCAAGAGGTTGCCGGTGTCGTACGCCGTGCGGGAGTAGCTACTGCGGCTCGTTGCCTCATGCCACGCCATACTTCCCCCGCCCATAGGCGGGGGGAGATGCCGAAGGCAAGGGGGGGCGCTGGGACCACGCCTACAGCGTCGCGCCGCCGTCGACGGTGATGGTCTGGCCGGTGACGAAGACGTTCCGCTCGATCAGGGCGACGATGGCGTCAGCGCAGGATTCGGGCGTGGCGACGCCTCTCAACGGGGCGGTTTCGCCGAGGCGCTTGCGGCCCGCCTCGTAGGTGTCTTCGCCGAGGCCGCCTCGCAGCCAGCGGCCCTCGATGAAGCCGGGGGCGATCGTGTTGATCCGGATCTCCGGGCCGAGCACGCGGGCGAGCGACTTGGTGATCACGTTGACGCCCGCTTTGCTCGCGGCGTAGGGGATGCAGGAGCCGCCTCCGCCCGCACCGGCGACGCTTGAGACGTTGACGACCGCGCCCTCGCCCGCCGCCTTCATGTGCGGCGCGGCGGCGCGGGTGCAGTTGAACACCCCGCGTAGGTTGGCGCCGATGATGTCGTCCCAGACTTCGTCGGTCACCGACTCGAGGTCGTCGTGGGCGATGAAGTGCGTCATCCCGGCGTTGTTGACCAGGATTTCGAGGTGGCCGAATTCGTCGATTGCGGCCTGAATCAACTTGCGGCAATCGGCGTCGGAGCGTGTGTCGGCCTGGACGGCGACAGCGGAGCCTCCGGCGGCCTGAATCTCGTCAACCACGCGCTGCCCGGACTCTGCACCGCGGAAGTAGTTGACGACGACCGACGCGCCCAACGACGCGAGCAGCTTCGCGGTCGCCTCCCCGACGCCAGACGATGATCCGGTGACGACCGCAACCTTGCCATTGATGTCCATTGGGTGAACTCTCCCTTAATCGATTCTCCCCCCGCGAAGCGGGGGGAGATGTCCCGTAGAGCCTGCCCCCGCGAAGGCGGGGGGACAGAGGGGGGC
>JAPPBK010000258.1 GCA_026705105.1 Chloroflexota bacterium
AAAGAGCGAAACAGACTTGTCTTCCATCTGGAATCCTCCAGGAACACGCACGCTTCAAAGTGCCCGCCGAGCATGCGGGCGCACCTACAGAGGCTATGAGTCACCCGCGATCAGTGTCAATCGACGACTCCGTCCCCGTCCCGCTGCCGAGCCAAGCCTAGAGTGATTCCATGCCCAGCCGTGAGATTCCCGCCGAGATCGTCCGCGCCTACGACATTCGCGGCACGACGCCCGATCAGATTGACGCCGAAGTCGCGCGACGAGTGGGAAACGGGTTCGCGCAGTGGCTGCTGGACCGCGGCGCGACGGCCCTGGTCGTCGGCCACGACACGCGCGAGAGCTCGCCGGAGTTGTACGAGGCCGCCATCGAGGGTGCGCTCCGCGCCGGCATCGATGTGTACGCCGCCGGACTCGCTCCGACGCCGGTGATCGGCTGGGCCGTCGACCGGGAGGGGCTGGGCGGAGGGTTGGTTGTCACCGCGAGCCACAACCCGCCGGAGTACAACGGCTTCAAGCTGCTGGCCGAAGGCGCGCAGCCACTATTGCCCGAAGAGATCCAGCACGTCGCCCGCCACGGTCCGGCAGTCGCCGCCAGCTTGGGAACGCGCCGCGAGTTCGACGCAGTCGATCCGTACTTGAAGATGCTGCAACAGCGTTTCGGTGAGACCAGCGCATGTGCCGTCGCCGTCGATCCCGGCAACGGCGCCACCGCACTGACCGCGCCTCAGGCGTTGATTGACGCGGGCGCGCGGGTCCACGCGATCCGAAGCACGGCCAGACCGACGAGACACATTGCCGCCGACCCGCAGAACCCGGAGACGATGCGTGAGTTGGCGCGCGTCGTGCGGGCGATGAACGCCGACCTCGGTATCGCCTGGGACGGCGATGGTGACCGGATCGGCGTGCTCGACCATCTCGGCCGGCGCTACGAGGCGGACTGGTTGACGGCGGTACTGGCGCGTCCGCTGCTGTCACGGCGTCCGGGCTCCGAGGTGCTGCTCGACATGAAGACCAGCAGCAGCGCGATCGAGGACATCAGGCGTCACGGCGGACATCCGCTGACGGCGAAAACCGGTTACTCCTTCTTTCGCCGCATGATGCGCGAACAGCAAATCGCGTTCGGCGGCGAAACCAGCGGACACATCATGTTCGGACCCGGGTATCGAGCGGGCGAGGGCGCGCCCTGGATCGATGACGGCGTCTACGCCGCCTGCGCGCTTGTCGCACATCTCACCTCAAGCGGACGAACATTGGCCGAGGAGATGTCGGCGATCGAACCCCGTCCGATCTCACCCGAACTGCGCCTGCCCTGTCCCGACGATGACAAGTCACGCGTTTCGAGCGCCCTCGGCGACTGGTTCGCCGAGCGCTATCCCCAGGCGGAGATTGACCGCAGCGACGGGGCTCGCGTCCACTTGCCCGATGGCTGGCTGCACGCGCGAGCCTCCAACACCGCCCCGGCACTGAGCCTGCGCTTCGAATCCCACAGTGAGTCCGGCTACCGTCGGCTGGCAGAGCAGCTTGAGCTTGCGCTCTCGCGTCACCCGGAAGTTGACGGAATCGAACAGCTTCAACGTCCGCCGATCATTGGGCCGCAGACGCTCATTTGATGTGCAGCTGCAGACCAAGCCGGTCTGCCAGACTGCGGGTCTCCGGCGGCGGATCCGCTTCCAGAACGAGCATTGCCCGCACCACGCGCTGGAGTCCGTCGAGCGATTGTTCGGCCTCGAGCACCGCGCGCAGCTTGATCAGCGCGAATAGGGCTAGCTGCAGCTCGTGCACTTCCGCGCCGCGCGGCCGGACCTCGACGATCAGCGCGTCCGACCCGCCGATGAAGGCGACATCGGACTCGTCCCCGGACGGAAACCAGCGTTCGGTCACGCCGACCGCATCAGCGGGAGCGCCGAGCAACTCACCGTTCGCAGCGGCCCATTCCTTGAGCGCGCGATGCGCCGAACTCTCCGCCGTGCCGGACCTGGTCTTGGTCGCCGGCAGACCGAAGGCGTAGATACCCGCCGAGACCCAGTCATAGCCCTGCAGCGCATCCAGCTCTTCCGGCGTCGCGCCACTGAGCAGCGAACGCAAATCGGGCGCGTCCGAGTAGGACGCGACTAAGCGGTTCTGCATTGCTTCCGCAACCGACGAGAGGCCGTGCGCTTGGGCAGGTTCGGGCAGGCGCGCACGAGCCAAGTCGGCGTCGGCCAGTTCGCCCTTGCGAGCGCACTTGGTGAGATAGCGATAGAGCGCCCGTTGCGCGTCGATTGCGGAGACCGACTCAGTCATGGTCGTAGGGTATTGATCCATGATTGAATCGCCGTTCCCCCGCGAAATCTTTCGCGCCTACGACATTCGCGGCCGCGCGCTCGGCGCCCATGCGTCGCTCACGCCCGACCTGGCGATGCGTATTGCCACGGCATTTGCCGGACTGGTCGATTCGGCGGAGCGAGTCGTGGTCGGCGGTGATTGCCGACCGACCACGCCAGCGTTGCAGCAGGCCGCGATCGCGGGATTGCTTGATGCCGGCCTGGATGTCGTCGACATCGGCCGCGCGCCGTCGCCGCTCGTCTACTGGGCAACGGCGCAACTCACCCAGAAGCGTGCCACCGCCGGACTGGTTGTCACCGCCTCCCACAATCCCGCCGAGGACAACGGCATCAAGCTGCTGCACACCGACGCCATGCCGTTCTCGCCGGACGACATACAGGCGGTCGCGGACCGAATGGTGTCCGGCGTGCGTGTCGGCCCGCGTCAAGGCGACCGCAGCCTGTGGAGTCCGCGGACCGACTACGTGCGCAGCCTGGCCGAATCGTTTCCCGCGCGGCGGCCGCTGCGGGTCGCGATCGATCCCGGCAACGGCGTCTCGACGGTGACGGCGGGTCCCGCATTGCGGGCAATCGGCTGCGAGGTGATTGCGATCAACGACGATCCGGAAGAGCCCGATCCACCGCATCCCGCCGACCCGCAGCACGCCGGCAACGTGGCCCAACTCGCGCAGTTCGTCGCAGAATCCGGAGCCGACCTTGGCTTCGCCTTCGACGGCGACGGCGACCGCCTGGGGCTGGTCGACCGGCGCGGCCGACGCGCCACGCCCGACCAGGTGCTCGCGCTGCTGGCCGAGGATTGGCTGGCGCAGCATCCCGGAGCCGACATCCACGTCGACGTCAAGACCTCGCAGGCGGTGATTGACCACATCACACACATGGGCGGTCGGGCGCGCTTCGGACCGGTTGGCCACTCGCTCGGCAAGTTCGCGATGCGGGAGCGGGCGATCGATTTCGGCGGCGAGGCGTCGACGCACTACTACTACCGGATCGACGATCCGCCGCACATCACCGACGACGCCGTGAGCACCGCCTGCCGAATCGCGCAGCTCGCTTCGGCCACCGATCTGGAATCGCGGCTCGACCGCATCCCGCGCTATCGCATCTCGCCCGAGGTCAAGATTCCCTGCCCCGACGTTCGCAAGCACGCAGTCGCGGACACGATTATCGAGGACGCCCGGCGCATCTGGCCCGTCAATGACATCGACGGGGCGCGCGTCGACCTGTCGGACGAGGCGGACGGAGCCTGGTGTCTGATTCGCGCCTCGAACACGACGCCGGTCCTGACGGTCTTGATCGAAGCGCGTACGGATCGGGAGTATCAACAGGTTCGAGCGCTAACCGCCGGCATCCTGACTGAGCAGGGACTCGATCCCTCGGCGCTGGTCAGTCAGCCGCCGCTTGCGTAGATCCCGAACGTGAGTCGCCGTTCAGCGCTCAGGACGGGACCCCCTCAGCCCCCGTTCGGGCCGGGGGCAGACTCTTCGGCAGCTCCCCTTGCGAGGGGGAGCGTTGAGATAGTTCAAACACGTCGGCGAGCAACTCGTAGGACCGAATTCTCGCTGCGAAGTCATACGTGATCGTCAACACGACGAACTCGTCCACGTCGTAGGCCACGGCAAGCTGTTCCAGCTTCTCGCGCACTCGCTGCGGTGACCCGTGGATGCTCCGATTCTGCATGTAACCGATGTAGTCGAGTTCCGGCTGCGAGTAAGGGAAGTTGAGCGCCTCTTCGACCGAGGGAATCCCGCCGCGCGCGCCGCGATTGCCCTTGATCCGCCAGCACCAGCGGCTCCAGCAGAGCTGCTCCGCCTCTTCGTCGGTCTCTGCGACGGTGACGGAGACGCCCAGCGAGGCCCGCGGTTCGGGGCTGACCGGCGAAGGCTGAAAGCGTTCGCGGTACTTGCGCACGACCTGCTCGCCGCCCTCGGGCGAGATGAAGTGGGCGAAGCAGTGCGACCAACCCAGCTCGGCGGCGACATGGCCGCCGTAGTGCGACGAACCCAGCAGCCACAACTCGGGCATCGGCGCGTTGGGCGGCGAGGCGCGCACGTCGCGGTACTGGTGGTCGTGCGGCAGGTCGTCCGCCAGCCAGCCGTAGAGGTCGAGCAATTGCTCGGGGAAGTGGTCGATCCCGAGCGCGCCCGGTCCGTGCACCAACGCCCGCGCCGTGCGACCGTCGGAGCCCGGCGCGCGTCCGACTCCGAGGTCGATCCGACCGGGAAACTGGGTCGTGATCGTGCGGAAGTTCTCGGCCACTTTGAGCGAGCTGTAGTGCGGCAGCATGACGCCGCCGGAGCCGACGCGAATCGTCGACGTCCGCGCCGCTACCTGGGGAATCAGGATCTCCGGCGAGGAACAGGCCAGTGAACCGGCATTGTGGTGTTCTGCCAGCCAGTAGCGCGAGTAGCCCAGCCGGTCCGTCGTCTCGGCCAGCTCGAAGGTCTCGGAGATCGCGTCGGCCGCCGTCCCGCCGTCGCGGATCGGGATCTGATCGAGCACGCCGAGGCGGATCTCCGGTGACATGGGGTCAGCCTACAACCGGTCCCTCCACCTCCGCCGCCAGAATCAAGGCAACCAGGAGTTGCTTCATTCGGAGTTGGCCCCCGGGCGCGGGCTCGGTAACTGACCGATCGAGGCGACCAGTTCATCGAACTTAGCTTCGAAGTCGATTTCAGACTCAGATGCCCCTCCGACGCCCGTCGATGGGATTCTGCGTCCCACCTCTCTCAGGCCGGGTTCGCTCAAGAAGAGCCAGTTCTGTGGATGATCGCGAACTCTCAGGCCAACGCTGGACTCGCCATCGCCGCCTTGGAGGAATCCGTCAATCACGAAGTCGATTCCCTCGGGAATCGTCAACAAGCCGTCGAAGAGGCGGTAGGTCTTGCCGCCTTCCAATACTTGCCAGTCGCAGCACAACTCGAGGATCACGTAGACGTCGACCGAGGCTTCGGCCGTGTTCCCCTCCGAATCGGTGACCGTCGCTCGAATCGTCTTCCAGCCCGAGTCCACCTCTGGCTCATTCAGATAGTTG
>JAPPBK010000011.1 GCA_026705105.1 Chloroflexota bacterium
CTACACGGTCGGCGGATGCGCCAAGGGCGCGGGCATGATCCACCCCGACATGGCGACGATGCTGGCGTTCTTCACGACCGATGCGCCCGTTGCGGCCGGAGCGCTTGATTCTTGCTTCCGCTTCGCCATGGACCGTTCGTTCAACATGGTGACCGTCGACGGCGACACATCGACGAACGATTCATCCGTCGTGTTTGCCAACGGGGCCGCCGGTGGTGAAGCACTGAGCGGCGGTGCGCTTGAGGCATTCGGCGACGCGCTGCTCGACGTATCGATGGCGGTGGCGAAGATGATGGCCCGCGACGGCGAGGGCGCGACCAAGCGGATCTCGATGACGGTCTCGGGCGCGAAGTCGTGGGAGGATGCCCGCGACGTGGCGCGGACAATCGTAGTGTCGCCGCTGCTCAAGGCGGCGCTGAGCAAGTACGACCCGAACTGGGGCCGAATCCTGATGGCCGCGGGGCGAGCCGGCGTCGCCTACGACCTGGATCGCGTGCAGATCTGGATCTCCGACCTGTGCGTCTTCAATGGCACGGCCACCGGGGTGCCCGATGAGGAAGCCTCGGCCAAGACACAGGGCGAGGAGGTCTTCCTACGCATGGATCTTGGCGAGGGCGACGCCGAAGCCACCGCCTGGGGCTGCGACCTGACCGAGGAGTACGTCCGCTTCAACGCCGACTACGTGACGTAGCGAATCACGTATCGTGGCTCCGAGGAGGAACTGATGACGACTCGACAGGTGTGGCGCCGTCCCGGCCAGGAGCCGTCCAAGCTTCCTCCCGTGCAGATCGGCGAGGCATGGTACGACGCCGATACTTGCGCCGAGATTCAGCGGCTGATCGACGAGCACGAGGCCCGCGACGATGGTCTCACAGACGACAGAATGATGATGCTCGAGTTCGGACAGACGCCTCACGAGGCTATCGAAGCAACTGGTCTCAACGACCAGGAGATCGTGGAGCAGTTCGGCATGGAACGGGATGAGTTGGCGGCATCACTTGGCATGCCTAGCAGCGAAGAGCTGATTATATTCAGGCACCTACGCGCGGAGAAGCATGCCCTTCAGAGTCAGCTGGACTGATTCCGCCAATCTGCAGTTCAACAGCCTGACGGATACCTTTGACATCGTCTGGACTCGCCAACTGGTCGGGAGCTTCAAACACGACAGATGGGTGCGCGGTCGGCTCATCTCAGATCCGACAGCGACGGGCGTTGACCTTCGCGAGTTGGAGAACGGCCCGATTCGGCTGAGGTACGAACTCCTGATGGACGACGAATCCGTCAGAGTCACCTCGCTCCGGATAGTCTGAGCAACGACACGGCGACTACTGCAGCGGCAGCGGCGACTGCCACCAGGATGGCTTGCTGCTGACCTCGATCCTCGTCACCCACTTAACCCAGTTGTAGCCGCGATGTCCGGGCGCGACCAGGCGCAATGGGTATCCGTGACCGCTCGAGAGCCATTCTCCTTTGATGTGGGTGGCGAGCAGTAATCGATCCGCATCCGAGAGGGCGAAGCGGCGGTTGAAGCCGGTCACCGACTCGATCACGATGCTCTCAGCGTTCTGACTCGGACTGGCGATGTCGATCAGATCGGACAGCCGCAGACCGCTCCAGTCCTGGACCGTGTACCAGCCGCCGGTGCAGTCGAGTGTCGCGGTTGCACGGTGACGGGCGATTTCGGAGATCTCGGCGAGCGTCAGTTGTACGGGCTGCGCGACCTCTCCATGGACGCGCAGACGCCACTCGTCAGCGTCGATGCGTTGCCGGCTGTCGAACAGCCACTGGGTCACGGGATGGGCGTTGCCTTCGCCGCTCGCCTCCTCGCGAGAGCCGGTGAAGCGCGGACGCTTGCCGGCGACGGGCGCAGCGGCCGATGCGCCCTGCCACAGCGCGACGCCGGCGAGGCCGACGGCGAACAGCCGCAGCGCCGCGCGCCGATTGGCGAAGTCGCTTCGCTTCACCCGCCTCGGCCAACGCATCGCCGCGTGGACAATCAACGGAATCGTCAACGCAAGCCCGAGCGTCGTGTGAATCACCAGCAGTCGCATGTTGCCGTAGCCGGGAATGTCGAGGCTGCCACGGCCGATGATTGCCCACAACATTCCCGTCGTGAGGACACCCATGAAGAGCAGCGCCAGCACCAGCGAACCCGCCGTCTCGGATACAACCCCGCGCCGATGGAACGAGCGCAAGACAATCCGGTACTTCCAGATCACCAGTCCGACCAATGAGAACCCGCCGATGCCGTGCAGCCAGAAGACCCACTCGCTCTCGGGTCTTCCGACAGTGAACGAGATCAGACCGGAGAGCAGTTCGACGCTGAGCAGGAACAGGATCGCGTGATTGGTTGCGCGGGGACTCATGCTGCGACGGTATCGGGTTCGGCCCGGCCTCCGAAGATTGGGTCGTCGGTTACGCTTGCTTCCATGAATGCAGCGGTAACCGACGGACCGATCGTGATCAAGATCGGGGGCTCGACCCTGGGCGAGCACGATACCTCGTTGGCCGACTGCGTCGAACTGCACCGCGCAGGACATCAAGTCGTCATCGTCCACGGCGGCGGCGCGGCGGTCAGCGACTGGCAGAAGCGTCTCGGTGCAGAGGCGGCATGGGTGGACGGATTGCGCGCTACCACCCCCGAATCGCTGGAGGTGGTGGTCGCGGTGCTGACCGGACTGATCAACAAGGAACTGGCCCGGCAGCTTCAGCAACTCGGCGCGCCGGCGGTCGGCGTGAGCGGTGTGGACGGCGGGACGCTGTGTTCGCCAATCTCCACCCGCATCGGCCTCGTCGGCGAAACGCCGCGCTGCAATCCGGGAACGCTGCGCAAGCTGTTGGCTGCAGGACTGCTGCCAATCCTCGCGCCGGTCGGTCTGGCCGACGACCTCTCAATCATGCTCAACATCAATGCCGATACTGCCGCAGGCGCCGTTGCCGCAGCGCTCGGCGCGTCAATGCTCATCTACCTCACCGATGTGCTCCAGGTGCGCGATGGCGACGGAGCCGGCATCGATTGCCTGGATGCTGAACGCCAGGAACGGCTGACCCGGGAAGGCGTGATTGCCGGAGGGATGTTGCCCAAGTTGCGCTCTGGACGAGCAGCGGTTGAAGCAGGTTGCAGAGTCCGTATCGTGGACGGCACTCAGTCGCATGTGGTCCGCCAGGTCGTCGACGGCGAAGCGATCGGAACGGCAGTGGTATGACGTTCCTCACTCGCGCGTCAATGTCCGGATGGATTCAGCGCTCCCAGGGCGGTTGGCGCAACGGCGGCGATGGGCCCCAGGACGTACCGCCCTCCGACGAGGGTCGTTCGGGACAACTCGGCCCGCCGCCACCGGTGTTCCGGGAGGGACTGGGCGGCGGGTTCGGTGACGAGGAGCCGCCGCCGTACACGGCCGCCGAAGGTCAACCCACGGGCGGCGGACGGACCTGGCCGCGAATCGTCGTGGCCGGCGTCGCGCTGCTCGTCCTGCTGATCCTGCTCAACATCGGCATCGACATCTATGTCGATCGGCTCTGGTTCGGCAGCGTCGGTTACCAGGGCGTCTTTGATCTGCGGATCGTGACACAGCTCTGGTTGTTCGCCGCCGGCGCGGCCATCTCGCTCGCCGTACTGGGCGGAAGCTACCTGCTCGCCTGGCGAATGCCGATCGAGGAAATGGCGCCCGCGATTGACGATCCGCGACTGGTGCGCGTGATTCACATCATTGCCGCGGTCGCCATGATCTT
The DNA here is from genome assembly GCA_026705105.1 of Chloroflexota bacterium. Taxonomy (GTDB): domain Bacteria; phylum Chloroflexota; class Dehalococcoidia; order Bin125; family Bin125; genus Bin125. Next base: position 3,733 of record JAPPBK010000011.1, read on the forward strand.
GCTCGCGATTATCTTCGGCTCGGTCGCCGCCGGGCAATGGGAGCTGATCCTCCAGTTCCTCAATGCGAAACCCTTCGGCGAGACCGACCCGCAGTTCGGCCGCGACCTCGGCTTCTACGTCTTTGAGCTCGAAGCGCTGCAGTTCATAAAAGGCTGGGCCACCGGTCTGGCGATCATGACGATGCTGACGACGGCCGCCACCTACGGGACGCGGCTGATGATGCATCGCGGCAACGCTCGCTCGACCCTGGCCGTGCGCCTGCACATCGCGATCACCATCGCCGCGGTCATGGGCCTCTTCGTCTGGAGCTACTGGCTGGCGCGCTTTGAGCTCGCACTCAACCCGGGCGGATTCGTCTTCGGCGCGACCTACACCGATGACAACATCCGCTCGCCGGTCCAGATCGTCAAGATGGTCGCGGGCGTGCTGGTCATCCTCGGCGTCCTGTCGTGGCCCTTCCACGAGCGGCTGCGCTTCCCAATCTCCTCGATTGTGGTGCTGATCCTCGTCTCGATCGTGGGCGCGGCAATTCTGCCCGCGGCGGTCCAGCGATTCACCGTCGAACCGAATGAACTGCAGCGCGAGACGCCGTACATCGAGCGCAACATCGCCGCCACCCGCTCCGCGTTTGCGCTGGACCGGATCGAGGAACGGGAGTTCCCCGCGGGCGATTTCGTCGGCGAGGCGGACCGCCAACAGAACCCCGAAGCGCTGCGAAATGTGCGGCTCTGGGACCACCGCCCGCTCAATGACACGCTGAACACGATTCAGACCATCCGCCCGCTCTACGTCTTTCCCGATGTCGACGTTGATCGCTACAACGTGGGCGGGGAAGAGCGCCAGGTCTTCCTGGCTGCTCGCGAGCTGTCGCAGGCCAATCTGCAGTCGACCCAGCAGGGATGGGTCAACCGGCGCCTGCAGTTCACGCATGGATTCGGCGTCGTGATGACACCGGTCGATGAGGTATCCCCGGCCGGCGAGCCGGACTTCTGGGTCTCCAACATTCCACCGGAGATCGTTGAGGAGACCTCGTCCGGACCGATCAATCTGCGGATTGAGGAGCCGCGCATCTACTACGGCGAAGTCACCGACGCCTACATCATCGCCAACAGCGAGACCGAGGAGTTCGACTATCCGCTCAGCGGTGAAGAGTCGGACGGCGTCGCCGATCAGGCGACGACGCGGTACTCGGGCGACGGTGGAATCGAACTGGGCGGGTTCTTCCGACGCCTCGCCTTTGCCTGGTCGTTCGGCGACGCCAACATCCTGATCTCCGGTTCGGTCGACGGCGACAGCCGCATCCTCTTCCGCCGATTGATCCAGGACCGGGTAAACGAGCTCGCGCCGTTCCTGCGCCTCGACGCCGATCCATACGTCGTGGTCGGCAACGACGGCAAGCTCTACTGGATCCAGGATGCGTACACGGTCACGGACCGTTACCCGTACTCGCAACCGCACAGCATCGGCTACAACTATGTGCGCAACTCGGTCAAGGCAGTGATCGACGCATACAACGGCTCGGTCGACCTGTACATCGTGGACCCGAGCGATCCGATCATTCAGGTCTGGGCGGACATTTTCCCGGAGCTGTTCAAGCCTGCAGAAGAGTTTCC
>JAPPBK010000311.1 GCA_026705105.1 Chloroflexota bacterium
CGCGCTCGAAGCCCTCAGCAGTGCGCGACTGGCGTATCACAACGGCCAACGGTTTGCGTAGGTTAGGCGCGACCGCCGCGAGTCCATCGGCCATCTGCCGAAGCTGGTCGTGCTGTCGAGCACGCGGTCCGCCGCCGTCGGTTCCGGTGTGCACCATCAGCCAATCGATGCTCGGATCGTCGGCGACCGCGTTCAGCGCCGTCTCCATGTGGTCGCCTTCAAGCATGAATCCGGCGTCCAGCGGATTGCGAATCGACGTGCCGGCGACTGGAGTGAACTCGCGTAGCACCTGCTGGGTCTGCTCCGCGAACCAGGGCACCGGGATTTCGTTGCGATCGCAGATGTCGGCCGCCAGCACCGAGACGCCTCCGCCACCGCCGAGCACCGCGCAGCGCGGCCCGGCGACGCCGGGCATGCGCTCGATCGTCACCGCGAGGTCGAGCAACTCCTCGACGCTGTTGGCGGGCATGAACCCGCCCTGGTGTTGCACGGCGTTCCAGATCTGAGCCGAGCCGGCGAGCGATCCCGTGTGCGACGAGGCGGCTCGCGAGCCCGCCTCGGTCAACCCGCCCTTGAGCACCACGAGCGGCTTGCGCGCCTGCGACATCTCGCGGGCGATGCGCAGGAAGCGCCTGCCGTTGCGAATGCCTTCGAGGTAGGCGAGCACAATGTCCGTGTCGGGATCGTGGGCGAGGAAGTCGAGAAAGTCAGCCTCGTTGAGATCCGAGGCGTTGCCGAACGAGGCGACGTTGGAGAAGTCGATGCCTCGCCTGGCGCCCTCGCCGACCACCTCAGAGGCATTCATCCCCGACTGTGAGAGCATGCCCACTCGCCCCGGCTTCGAAGAGCCGTCGTCCATCCAGGAAACGCCGCCTCGCGTGGAGTGGATGCCCATGCAGTTCGGGCCGATCAACCGGATGCCGGCCTCGCGCAGCTTGCCCAACACAACCGCCTCGAGCTCGGCGCGCTCGGCGTCGCCGGTCTCCCCGAAACCCGCGGTAAACAGGTGGATCACCTTGACGCCCTTGTCCACGGCGTCACCGATCAGCTCAAGGATTGCCGACGCGGGCACCGCGGAGATCAGCGACTCCACCGGTCCGGGGACCTCGGCGAGGCTCCGGTACAGCGGCGTGCCGTCGTCGAGTTCGCCGCCTCGCGGATTGAGGCAGTAGACCTGCGGGACGCGGTCCAGGTTGCGAACGGCGCGGAGGAACATCTGGCCGCCGCCCCAGCCGGTCGTGCGCGGCGAGACGCCGGCGATGGCCAGGGACTGAGGAGCAAATGCGGTGTGCAGCGCCGCCTGGGCATCTGCCTCGCGGCGGGAGTCGGTCGGAACAAAACTCATGAACGGCCCTTCCAGTGGACGCCCAGCTAGCGTATCAAGCGAGGTGCCGATGACCGAACTGATCGTCCCGTCCGCGCTGGGCCCGATAAACGCGCGCTGGCATCGGCCAATGGCGACGACGGTTCGCGGCGCCGTGATCTGCGTGGGAGGATTCGACGGCGGTTTCGATGGTCCGGCGGAGGGCATCTACGGCGACCTGGCGGACACACTGCCGGAGCACGGGATTGGCGTGTTGCGGCTCGACTTCCGTGTCAAGACCTCACCGGGGCCGATCGACGACGGCACCGCCGACCTGCTCGCCGGTATTGACTGGCTCTCGGAACAGGGGATCGCCCGAACTGCGCTGATCGGCCACTCCTACGGCGGCGCCATTGTGATTCGCGCCGCTGCGCGCTCCGATCGGGTGGCCGCGACTTGCGCGCTCTCGACCCAGACGATGGGGATCGCGCCTGAAGAAGTCATGAGTCTCGCGCCGCGTCCGCTGCTGCTGATCCACGGCGCCGCCGACTGGCGCTTGCCGCCTCGACTCTCGGAATGGGTCTACTCGCTCGCCGGTGAAGGCCGCGAGCTGCACATCCTGGAGGACGCAACCCACTCGCTGCGTCAGCGCCGGGATGACCTGTGGGTGTTACTAATCGACTGGCTGGATCGGGTGTTGCCGTAGGTCAGATCGTCGGGCGCTGCCAGCCGCCGAGGTCCTGCTCCAACGCCCTCGCGAGGGCGAGCGTGACATCCTCGCGCCAGGGATGGGCGAGCACCTGGATGCCGATCGGCAGACCGTCGCCCGAGGTTCCGCAGCGCAGCGCCGTGCCCGGCCAACCGGCGATGTTGTAGGGCCCGGTGTAGAACATGGTGCGCAACTCTTCGCGATACGTATCGCCGTGTTCGGGCGCGGGACGCGCGGCCACCGGCGCGACAATCGCGTCGTATGGCTGGATGAACTGCAGCATCTCGCTACGGAACCGATCCTGGTACTCGAGCGACTCGGTGAAGACGTCCGTGTCCGTCGGTTCGATCCGGTCGAAGCCCTTCTTGAGAAACTCCGATTCCTCCGTCGTGCCCCACTTGTCCAGCAGCCGCTTGACCCAACCGCGGCCGTCACCGCCGCCGACGCGGGGCCAGAGGTCGACGTACTCGGCCAACGGCGGCGGCGTGTCGTGGGCGACCGAGCCGACCCGCTCGGCCAGCGCCGTGACGGCGGCGTCGAGCACGGCGCGAGTGTCGTCGTCGGGCGCCAGGTATCCGTCGACATCCGCGTACCAGGCGATGTTCAGGCTGCCCAAGTCGACATCGGCCGAGTCGCGCAGCGGTACCGGGTGGATGAAGGGATCGACCCCGTCGGGACCAGAAATGATCGGCAGCGCCAGTTCAAGATCTTCGACATAACGGCACATCGGGCCGATGGTCGTCCAGGCCTCGAGCGCGCCCATCTCCCAGGACACGATGTGGCCCGTCCGCGGCACGCGTCCGGCCGTCGGCTTGATCCCGCAGATGCCGCTGAAGTGCGAGGGCAAGCGAATGCTGCCACCCGTATCGCTGCCCATGTCGAGCGGCGATCCGCCAGCCGACACGATCGCCGCCGCGCCGCCGCTGGAACCGCCAGGCGTGCGCTGGGGATTGAACGGATTGCGCGTCTGGCCGTAGACGAGGTTGTCGGTCTCGCCGGAGAGCGTGAACTCGGGCGTGTTCGTCTTGCCCATCAGGATCGCGCCGGCGGCGCGCAGCCGCGCCGCAACCGTGGAGTCGGCCTCGGGCACGAACTCCTTGCGTCCCAGTGTGCCGCCGGTAGTGACGACTTCCTCGGTGTCGTGCGAGTCCTTGAGCGTGATTGGCACGCCGTGCAATGGTTCCAGCTGGTCGCCGCGGGCAATCGCGGCATCGGCGGCCGCCGCCTCGGTCCTGGCGCGCTCGGCGCAGAGCGCGACAACCGCATTGAGCGTGGGATTGACCACGTCGATCCTCGCGAGATGCGCTTCCAGCATCTCGGAGGCGGAGACCTCACGCTCGCGAATGGCGCGTGCGATCTCGTTGAGGGAGGAGAATGTGTCGACCATCTGGCGTGCTCCTGCCGTTCAGCGGAAGACGCCCGGTCTGGATCAACGGCCCGTGAACTCGGCGGGGCGTTTCTCGGCGAAGGCGGTCGTGCCCTCGCGCGCGTCTTCCGTGACCATAATCTCAGAATAGAGTTGCGACTCCAGCGTCATGCCCTCGGCGAATCCCGACTGCAGCAACACGCCTTCGTACGCCGCGCGCTTCGAGGCGCGCACCGCGAGCGGCGCGTTCGAGGCGATCTCTTCCGCCCACTCGCGCGCGGTCGGCAGCAAGTCGTCCGCCGAGGTGACGGCGTTGGCCAGTCCGATTCGATGCGCTTCATGGGCGTCGAGATGGTTGGCGCGCAGGAGCAGCTCCAGCGCCTTGCCGAAGGGTACGTAACGCGCCAGGCGCTGCACCTGTCCGCCGCCGGGCAGCAGGCCTCGGCGTGGCGCCATCGAGCCGATCCGCGCCGCGTCGCTCATGATTCGCAGGTCGCAGGACAGCGCCAGCGCGAATCCTCCCGCCAAGCACCAACCGTTGATTGCTGCGATCACCGGTTTCCACGTCTTGTCGGGGCCCCAGCTCGAGAGTCCGGCCGCGTTCGAGGGGCTCCCGCCTGAGCGGGAATGACGGGAGGATCTATCCGCGGATCGAGCAGCGCGTGCGATCTCATCGCTGTGCGCATCGGGCCGCACCAGGTCGCGTCCCGCGCAGAAGGCGCGGCCGGCGCCGGTGATGATCGCCACATGAAGATCGTCGTCGCGATCGAACTCCGACCAGAATTCGTCCAGCTGCTGCGACATCTCCGGGTTGATCGCGTTCATCCGCTCGGGTCGGTCGAGCATGACGGTGGCGATCTTGCCGTCCGACTCAATGCGAACAGTCATGACGGTTCAGCCGCCCGCCACGGCGGGGACGATTGATACCTCGTCGCCCTGGCTCAGCGCTGTGTGCAGGCCCTCGAGGAAGCGCACGTCTTCGCCATTGACGAACAGGTTGACGAACCGTCGAATCTCGCCGTCCTCGTCGACGATCCGGTCGCCGATGCCGGGAAACTGGCGCTCAAGGTCCAGCACGAGATGCTGGAGCGTCTCGCCGGCCGCTTCGACCACGTCCTGTTCGGAGGTGAGGGAGCGCAGCGGAGTCGGTATGCGCACGGAAACACTCATCGACGGGGCTCGTTTCGTTCTACAAGGGTCGTTTCGGATAGAGCGTAACGCGGGCTGCCGGAGCCGTCTGCGCAAGCCAATGCAGTCGGCAGGCTCAGTCCTCGGGCTGGTCGGGCTCCCAGAGCACCTGGCAGGGGGCGCAGACCAATGCGGAGATCACTTCACGCCCGCCGTCGGCCTCCAGCTCGAGGGTCTCGTACTCGATCTCCGCCTCGACCCCGCAGTCGGGACAGAGCGGTCGCAACACGTAGTCGAAGTCGCCCGAAGTCACCGAACTGCGATGCACCAACGTGTCGATATCGACCCACTCGTCGAAGGACACGGAGCGCACCGCAAAGCTGGCCAGATCGGCAGAAAAGTCCGCCGTCCCGCCGCTGCCAGGCTCGCTGCCGCGTCTGCTCATTCGCCCAGTCTACGACCGGCTGTCTCGTTAGCGCTGGACGCGCATGGCGCTTAGCGCTGGACGCGCATGGCGCTTAGCGCTGGACGCGCATGGAGCGCAGCGCCGAATCGATGTCGTCATCGCTCCAGCTCTCGCGCTCACCGGGACGCCGCTGAGTGAACAGGTCGGAGTTGTTGGCCCGGCGCTCCTCGGGGATCGAGTTGAGGAACTCACGATGCGAGTCGCACCGTGCGCAGCGTCCGAGGGAGCTGGCGCCGTGCGGTGAGTCAATCACCCATACATGCGTACAATTGTGCGGGGCGGCGAGGCCCGGGGTTACTGCGGTCACCATGGGATGTCTCCGAGGAGATCGACCCGCCGCCGGGCGGTTCTGCGCAAAGTCT
>JAPPBK010000324.1 GCA_026705105.1 Chloroflexota bacterium
CATGCCTCGCAGCGCCCGCCCTTGACGTTGAAGGAGAACCGGCCCGGCTTATAGCCGCGCATCCGCGACTCCGGCACCGAGGCGAACAGCTCGCGCACCGGTGTAAACAGACCCGTGTAGGTGGCCGGATTGGACCGCGGCGTGCGGCCGATCGGCGACTGGTCAATATCGATCACCTTGTCGATCGCATCGAGGCCCCGCAACCCGCGCATCGCGCCCGGACGCCGTCTCGCCCCGTGCAGTTGCTGTGCGGCCGAGGCGTGCAGCAGGTCGTTGACCAGCGTGCTCTTGCCCGAACCCGACACACCGGTCACGCAGATGAACGCACCCAGCGGGAAGGTCGCGTCGATTTCGCGCAGATTGTGCTCCGACGCGCCCAGCACGGTCAGTTCGTCCCCGTTGCCCGCGCGTCGCTGCGCGGGCATCGGAATGCTGCGTCGCCCGCTCAGATACGCGCCGGTCATCGAGTCGCGGTGCTCCATGATCGCCGACGGCGGTCCGGCGGCCACGATTCTCCCGCCGGCCTCCCCGGCGCCGGGACCCATGTCGACGATGTAGTCGGCGGCCCGCATCGTCGCCTCGTCGTGCTCGACGATCAGCACCGTGTTGCCCAGGTCGCGCAGACGCTTGAGCGTGCGGATCAACCGCTCGTCGTCCAACGGATGCAGGCCGATGGAGGGTTCGTCACAGACGTACAGCACGCCCATTAGCGACGACCCAATCTGCGTCGCCAGGCGAATCCGCTGGGCCTCTCCGCCCGAAAGCGTCGCCGCCGCGCGGTCGAGCGTGAGGTAGTCGAGCCCCACGTCGACGAGGAACGTCAGGCGCTCGCGGATCTCCTTGAGAATCTGGGACGCGATCGCCATCTCGCGCGGTGAGAGCGGTGTGTGTTCTCCGCTCAACCGTTGCGCCCAGAGCGACGCTTCGGAGACCGACATTCGTGTCACGTCGACAACCGAGCGCTCGTCCACGCGCACGGCCAGCGATTCCGCCTTGAGCCGCGCCCCGCCGCACGACGAGCAGGGCACCGCGGTCATGTAGCGCTCTATCTCCGACCGCGACCAGTCCGAGTCGGTCTCCCGGTAGCGCCGATCCAGGTTATTGACCACGCCCTCGAACTGGGTCTCGTAGCGCCGATGGCGCCCGCGATGGTTGACGAAGTCGACCACGATTGGTTCCGGCAGCCCGTACAGCACGGACTCAATCAACTCCTCCGGCAGCTCGTCGAAGGCCGCGTCGGTGTCCGCATCGAACTGCTCGAAGACCGCCTCGAGCATGCGTCGGTGCCAGCCGGTCTGCGTGGTCGAGCGGGACCACGGCGCAATCGCGCCCTGATTGAGCGACTTCGAGCGGTCGGGCAGCACGAGCACCGGGTCCACTTCCATCGTGATCCCCAGGCCGGTGCAGTCGGGACACGCGCCGTGCGGCGAGTTGAACGAGAACGAACGCGGCTCAATCTCGCCCAGCGCGAACATGTCCCGCGGGCAGGCAAGCTGCTCGGAGAAGATCAGGTCGTCTTCGGAATCGAGCGGGAGTACCCGCACGATCCCGTCGCCCAGACCCAGCGCCTGCTCGATTGAGTCGGCTAGCCGATTGGCGAGCGTGTTGCGCTCCTCGGCATCGACCTGACCTTCCGGCAACGCGACGCGGTCGACGACCACGTCGATCGTGTGGTTCTTGTTCTTCTCAAGCTCGATCTCGTCGTCGAGCGAGAGCACGTCGCCGTCCACACGTACACGGACGAAGCCGCGCCCCCGCGCATCCTCGAACACGCCCTTGTGCTCGCCCTTGCGGTCCCGAATCACCGGCGACATGATCATCAACCGGCGTCCCTCGCCCAAGCCCATCACTGCGTCAACCATCTGCTGGACTGTCTGCTGAGCGATCGGATCGCCGCAGATCGGACAGTGCGGACGCCCGGCGCGCGCAAACAAGAGGCGCAGATAGTCGTAGATCTCGGTCACCGTGCCGACAGTCGAACGAGGATTGCGCGAGCCGGTCTTCTGATCGATGGAGATCGCCGGCGAAAGTCCCTCGATGTAATCGACATCGGGCTTCTCCATCCGACCCAGGAACTGGCGGGCGTACGCGGAGAGGGACTCGACGTAACGACGCTGGCCCTCGGCGTAGATCGTGTCGAAGGCGAGCGAGGACTTGCCCGAGCCCGACAGACCGGTGATCACCACCAGGCGGTCACGCGGCAGTTCAACGTCGATGTCCTTGAGGTTGTGTTCCCGCGCCCCGCGAACCAGAATCCGATCGGACGGCACCTGTTGCTCTCCAAGCTCCCGGGCTGGCCCGGCTCGTTCAGCGTAGCCCAATCGGGAGCCGGGACTCGATCCGTCTGCCGCTACCTATACTCGATTCATGTCACCCAACAGTTCCGAGTCAGCGCAGCAGGCGTCGCTGATGACGACCACCGCGAACGAAGGCGAACGTGATGATCCGGTGAAACGGATCGTGATCTTCGACGCCTACGCCCTGATCTTCCGCGCCTACTTCGCCATGCAGCGGGCCAATCTACGCACCTCCGCCGGTGAGCCGACGGGCGCGGTGCGCGGCTTCACCGCCACGCTGCTGCACATCTTCCGCACGCTGGAGCCGACCCACGCCGCCTTCGCCTTCGACGTCGACGACGCCACCGTCTTCCGCCGCGAGATCGACCCCAACTACAAGGCGCACCGCGAACCGATCCCTGAGGATCTGCCGTCGCAGATACAGCGCTGCCGCGAGATTGCCGAGGCGTTCTCGGTCCCGATCCACCAGGAGCCCGGTTTCGAGGCCGACGATGTGCTCGGCACGCTCGCCGATCAAGCAGCGGGAGCGGGATTCGACACCTGGATCTGCACGCTGGACAGCGACCTGTTGCAACTTGTGACCGAGGACATCTCGGTCTACCTCTACAACCCGTACAAGGGCGAGTACACGCCCTACGACGATCCGGCGGCCGTCCGTGCGAGGTACGACGTCGATCCGATCCAGATCATCGACTTCAAGGCGCTGGTCGGTGACAAGTCCGACAACATCCCCGGGGTCAAGGGCGTGGGCAAGGTCGGCGCCGTCAAGCTGCTCAACCAGTACGGCACGGTCGAGCAGATCTATGAGCACATCGAAGAAGTCACCCCGGCCGGAACGCAGAAGAAGCTGCTCGACGATCGCGACAACGCCTTCATGAGCAAGGAGTTGGCCACGATCCGTCACGATGCACCGGTGAAACTCGACTTCGCCGCCGCCGACGTCACTGCCTTTGACCGAGACGAGGTGCGGGCCAAGTTCGAGGAGCTCGAGTTCCGCACCCTGATGGAGCAGATCCCCGGCGGTGAAGAAGACGAACCGATCCTTTCCGAGCCCGCTATAGACGATTACGACCTCGTGACCGACGAAGCCAAGCTGCAGGAATGGGTCGAGCGGGCGGCAACGGCCGAGTTGCTCGCCGTCGACCTGGAGACATCGTCGACCGACACAATCGACTGCCTGATCGCCGGCTACGCACTCTCCGACGAGGCAGGACAGGGCTGTTACATCCCCGTTGGGCACATCGGCGGCGAGACCCAGCTCGACCACGAGCTCGTGAAGTCGGCGCTGCGGCCGGTGCTGGAGGACTCCGGCGTGCCCAAGCTGCTGCACAACGCCAAGTTCGACATGAAAGTGCTCCGCCGCCACGGCATCAACCTGCGCGGCCTGCATGACGACACCATGGTCGCCGCATTCGTGCTCAACAAGTCGCACATCGGCCTCAAGTCGCTGGCGTTGAGCGAACTCGGCGTCCAGATGACGCCGATCGAGGACCTGATCGGCAAGGGCCGCAACCAACTCTCGATGGTCGATGTCTCGGCCCAGGAAGCAGGCATCTACGCCGCCGCCGACGCCGACATCACGCTTCGCCTGGCCGAACGCCTGTTGCCTCAACTCAAGGACAACGAGCTGCTGGAGACGCTCTACCGCGAGCTCGAACTGCCGCTGATCCCGATCCTCGTCGACATGGAGCTGGCCGGGGTCACCCTCGACACCGACATCCTGGACGACCTTGACCAGCAGCTCAACAGCGAAATCGAAACGGTAACCACGCAAATCTTTGAGGACGCCGGGCACGAGTTCAACATCGGCTCGCCCAAGCAGCTCAGCGGCGTACTCTTCGAGCAGCTCGAACTGCCGAAGACGCGCAAAACGTCGCAGGGGTACTCAACCGACGCGCAGCAGATGGAGCGACTCGTTGACGCGCATCCGATCGTCAATCGCATCCTCCAGTGGCGCGAGCTGACCAAGCTGCGCAGCACCTACGTCGAGTCCCTGCCCAACGAAGTCCACCAATCCACCGGTCGAGTCCACACCGACTACAACCAGACCGTTGCCGCCACCGGACGGCTGTCGTCCGAGTCGCCGAACCTGCAGAACATCCCGGTACGCACCGAACAGGGCCGCCAGATTCGCGCCGCGTTTGTCGCGCAGCCGTGGGACGAACTCGCGCCCGAAGCCGACGTCAGCTTTGTCTCCGCCGACTACTCCCAGATTGAGTTGCGGGTGCTCGCCCACCTCTCCGAGGACGAGGGCCTGTTGACCGCCTTCCGCAACGGCGAAGACATCCACGCCGCGACCGCCTCCGGCGCATATGGAGTGTCGATCGACGATGTCCAACCGGAGATGCGCCGGGTGGCGAAGATGATGAACTTCGGCGTGATCTATGGACTCTCCGCGCACGGACTTTCGCAGCGCAGCGGCATGGAGCGGCGCGACGCGCAGGACTTCATCGACGCCTACTTCGGCCGCTTCGAGCGCGTCGCGCAGTGGATCGAGGAGACCAAGGAGTCGACCAAGGCGCACGGATACGCCGAGACCCTGATGGGCCGCCGCCGCTACCTTCCGGAAATCAACTCCCGCAACTTCCAACGCCGCAACGCGGCCGAACGGATGGCAGTCAACATGCCCGTGCAGGGCACCGCCGCCGACGTAATGAAGCGCGCCATGATCGAGCTCGACGACGCGCTCCGCGCGCGGGAGCTGAAGTCGCGCATGTTGCTCCAGGTGCACGACGAGCTGATCTTCGAGGCGCCGAGCGAGGAGATCGACTCACTCGCCGACCTCCTGCGCGAAATCATGCCCGCCGCGCTCCATCTCGTCGTCCCGCTCAACATCGAGGTCAAGAGCGCCCCCAACTGGCGTGATCTGGAGCCGCTCGAAATGAGCTAACCAAGAGAACCCATCTCCCCCCGCGAAGCGGGGGGAGATGCCGAAGGCAGAGGGGGGCATCCCCCAACCTGGAAAGACCCGCTAATGTTCCGCACCATCGGCAACACCTGGCAGATCACCAAGCTCTCCTGGAAGGTGTTGCA
>JAPPBK010000232.1 GCA_026705105.1 Chloroflexota bacterium
CTTGCGTTGCACATCGCGGACCACTTGCGGATCGGTCGGCGGGAACTTCTCGGACTTGAGCACGATCAGTCGGCGTCCGGCCTCGCGATGAATGATGTTGCGCTCCGAGAGATCCTCGATGATCTGCTGACGCAGCACCAGCGCATAGCGTGCGATCTCGGAGATCCAGTAGGAGATCGGCTGATTTGGTGGGCCTGAGTTGATCTGGTGCAGGACGCTGTCGAGCAGCGGGTTACCGGTCGCCTCGGCCGAAATGATGAACAGCCGATTGGGGTCAGTGTCGATCCGGTCCATGAACGACAGATCGAGCAGTGAGGCTCCCGCAATCGCGTAGTCCAGCCTGCCGTCGTATGGGCGTTCAAGCACGCCGTCTTCACCGAGGCCCAGAAGCACTATCTGATCGCTGATCGAGAGTTCAGTCACGTGTCGGACCCTTCCGCTCGGTCCCGATACGGCTCTCGCCGTATGGATGTGTTGATGCGCCGGTACTCAATACTCCTGGCACAATCCTACTCGACCGTCTCAACCGGACCTCGCCAGGTCTGACGAACATGCCTCACAGCCAGGTTCGCAAGCTCGCCGACGCCGGTCAGGACCATCGCGCGGGCGGAGTCGGGCATGCCGGGCATCGCCGGCGTCCTAGCGCTCATCGATCAGCGGCTGCAGCCGCGCCGTGCGATCCATGCCGGCCTGCATATGTCGCGCTCGCTCCCGGCCGATCTCGGACTCCGGATCTTCGATCAGCCGTCCCCCGGCCGCGTTGCGAATGCCGCCGTCCATCAGCAGGTAGCTGCCGGTCATGAAGTCGGCATCGGGCCCGACCAGGAAGGAGATCAGTCCGGCGATGTCGGACGGCCGCCCCTCCCGTCCCAGCGGGGTCGAGGCTTCCAACGCTGTGCGGATCGGTCCGCCATCGTCTCCCGCGAGCGCATGCGCCAACGGCGTGTCGATCACGCCCGGACCGATCGCGTTGATATTGATCCCGTGCGGTCCGAGGTCGGCGGCCCAGCCGCGAACCATCATCGCCACGCCGGCCTTGGTCGCCGAGTAGCTCCACATCAGCTCGTTGGTGCTCAGCGCCGCGAGCGACGAGATGCAGACGATGCGGCCGCCGTTTCCCGCCTCGACCATCCGCTGCGCCGCCGCCTGCACGGTCAGGAAGACGCCCGTCAGGTTGATGTCGACCTGGTCCTGCCAGTCCTTCAGTTCCATCTCCAGCACCGAGCCACCGCGGCCAATGCCGGCGTTGGCGACCGCGACGTCGAGGCCGCCCAACTCGGCGACGCAGGCGTCGGCAGCGCTTTGCACCTGCTCTTTCGAGGCGACGTTGCAGCGCACGATGTGCGCCGAGCGGCCAAACTCGCGCACCATCGACGCGGTCTTTTCCGCACCGTCCAGGTCGATGTCAGCGATGCAGATGTCGGCGCCGTCGCGCGCCAAACGCACCGCCGTGCCTTGCCCGATGCCGCTGCCCGACCCCGTGATCAGCGCGACCTTGCCGGATAGATCCGCCATGCGTGCCTCCAATGCTCCGTCGCCGTGCCTCGGACTAGAAGGTAGCGAAATCGCTTCCGGCGCGAACACTCAGACCGGCTCGTGTTCGTCCGACCACACGAAACTGCGGGCGGAGTCCTGCGGCGCACCCGCTAGGGAGTCGGAACTCGTGCCGTGAGGCGTCAGCAGGTTTTTCAACCCACTGCCGAAGGCGTAGAGGCCCAGCAACAGCGACGTGAGCGCCAGACCAGAAATCAGCGTCATCCAGGGCGAAGCGAGCATCCATCCGCGACCCACGGCGATCAGGTAGCCCCAGCTGCCCGGCGCTTGCACAAGTCCGATGAAACTCAGCGCCGCCTCGAAGAGCAGGGCGAGGATCATCACGTCGCGGAACACGCGCACTAACGATGGCGCCCGTTCGCGCAGGAACGTCGGCAGCGAAGATGCGGCAACAGTCTCGGAGTCTCGTTCGATGAGTTCACGCCAGACCAGAGGCAGCGCGATCGCGGCAAGCGGCAGCGCCAGCGCCCAGGTACCTGGCGCGTGACCGAGCGCCACGAGGAGCAGCAGCAACGTTGGCGGCACGGCGAGCAGTCCGTCGAGCAGGCTCTTGATCAGTGAGGTGGCCCCATTGCCATGCCGCATTGGCGCCAGGACTCGACCGACCACCGCAAGCAGCGCACCTCCGGCAACGCCGAGCAGCGCGGCCAGCAGTCCGATCCACCAGCCCTGCCAGGCGGCGTCAACCACGGCGGCGTAGATGTCGTGGGCAACGCGATCGGTGCCGAACCAGTGATTCCACGAAGGCGGCTTCAGCGACGAGGCCATGAGCGGTCTGTTGTTGTCGCGAATCAGCCCGGTGTCGACCTCGCGAAAGACTCCATCCACCTCTTCGAGCCAGGGCTGCCTGCCCTCCAGGAGCAGCGGAATCAGCGCCTGGTCCTCGACCAGTGGTTGCACGAACTGTTGGATCAGCTCTTGCGCGCCGACGGCGTCGGCGAAGCCGCCGTAGACCTCCGGGGCGGCGAGCAACTCGCGCAACTCCCGGTTGGAAACGTCGGACGGCACGCCGTCGAGCGCCAGCGAGACCCGGTAGTAGACAAACTCCGGATTGAGTTCCTGGAACACGTCGGCGCGGTCGTAGCGACCGACGCCGAGCCAGCCGCCGCCGGAACCGATTGCGCCGATCGCGAGCACCGACCAGAACAGCAGGACGAGTAGGCCCAACGCGCCGACCGGTTCACGACGAGCCAATCTCCTCGCCAATCTCCACGCCCAGCGCAGCCGAGCATTCATGCCGCCTGCTCCCGTCTATCGAGCAACGCGCGCGCGCCATCGAGCATCAGGAACGACCAGACCAGGAACAACGCGGTCACCGCGACAATGGCGACAATCACGGGCTGATCTGCCTGGTAGATGCGTTGCAACAGGAGCAGGCCGAGTCCGTTGATGTTGAAGAGCAGCTCCAGAATCAGGTTCAGGCCGACGAACGCCGGCAGGTACATGCGCAGCGAGTCGACCAGGGCGCGCAACAGCGAACCCGGTTGAACCGGATCGGCGGCCTGGATGAGCTGCCGCCGGATCGCCGTTGCGAACAGCCCGGCCAGCAGCAGACCGCCCGACAGCGCCGGAATCGAGTACAGCGCGAAGAACTGCGAGGGCGAGTCGGTGACGTTGCGGGCGTCCGGATCCGTGAGCGGGATATTCCAGATGCCGCCGTCGAACAGTCCATCCGGCGTGACCACGACGATCAGCAGCATGGCGAGCCAGAACGAGGGTATGCAGACGGCCAGCGCCGACAGCCGGCGTCCGGCGCCCGCCACGCGGGACCCGAAGCGGCCAGCCGCAAGCAACCCCAGCGGTATGCCGACCGCAAGCGACACGATCAGCGCAAACAGATTCAGTTGCACGGTCTTGGCAAGTCCGGAGCGGATCACCGCGAGCGACGGCTCCTGCGTCAGGAAGGATGCGCCGAAATCGAACCGGACCGAGTCCCAGAGGAAGGTTGTGTAGCGCTTGCCGAGCGAGCCGTCGATGCCCAGCCGGTGCCGGATCACCGCTTCGGTTATGCGCCCGATGGGCAAGATGATCGGATCGCCGTGCCGCAGGATCGATTCCGCCGTCAGGCGGCCCTCGGGATTGCTGACCGAACCGGGCGGATTGACTTCGAGCAGGTCCTCGGCCGTGACTCGTCGAAGCTCCGCAAACTCGGAGACGCTGACTCCCTCGTGCAGCGTGAGCGCGGTTCCTTCCCGGGCGTACGCGCGGCCGTCGATGGCCGGGAACCTGATGTCTGCATTGCGCGATCGCAGCAGCGAAACTCCGTCATCTGCGTCCTCAGGAAGCACCACTCGATAGCGAACGGCCAGCCCGTCCAGCCACTCCCCGTCGAGCAGCACCACTCTCAGGTTCCGCGCCAGCGGTTCGCGAGGATCAAGGTCGGGATTCAGCGAGGCCAGGCGCTCAAGCGGCAACCCTTCGCGCTCAGCCAACTCGAACAGAGTTGTTCCTGGGCCGGCGGCTTTGGTGGTCGACTCGACCGTGATCCGACCGACGACGTCATGGACTATCTGGCCGGCGCCCTGGTTCTCCAGGTTGGCCAGCTTGACCGCCAGGAAGTCGCCTGGGAGGACCATGGCCAGCAAGAAGAGAATCGAGAGTGCGACCCAGAGTGATACCAGCGCCAGCGCGACGCGCCTGACCACCGTGCGCCAACCCGGCAGGAAGGGCCGCATCCGCGAGCCTTATCGGCTGCCTCTGAGCCTGGGATCGAGCACGTCGCGCAGGGCGTCGCCGAGCACATTGAAGCCGAACACCAACGAGGTCAAGGCCAACCCCGCCCACAGCGAGGTCCAGGGCGAGTAGACGATGAACTGCCGACCGTCGGCGATCATCTTGCCCCAGGAGACATCGAGCGTGCCCAGACCGAGGAAGCTGAGCGCCGCTTCGGCGAGGATGAATGCGCCGATGGTGATTGAGAAGATCACAATCAGCGGCGCAAAGATGTTGGGCAGGATGTGGAAGCCCATGATTCGTGTCGAGGTCGCGCCGATCGTCCGCGCCGCCTCGACATAGGGCATCTCGCGGATCTGGATCACGCTGCCGCGCACAATCCGATTGGTGGGCGCGACTCCGAGCACCGAGAGGGCAATCGTCACCCAGAGCGCAGAGGGATCGGTCGCCGCCGCCATCAGCAACAGGAACACGATCGGCGGATAAGACTGGATCGCATCCATGACCCGGTTGACGGCCAGGTCCACGGTGCCGCCCAGCGATCCGGCGATCAGGCCGACCAGCGTACCCACGCCGACGCCGATCAGCGTGGCAAAGAATCCGATGTAGAGCGAGAGCCGCGCGCCCTCGAAGACCCGGGCGAAGAGATCATGCCCGGCGCGATCGGTCCCGAACCAGTGTTGGCTCGACGGACCCAGCAACGACGAGGTGATCAAGGGGTTGTCCGTGCCGGCGGCGAGCAGACTATCGACATCGGTAATCACACCGTCGTTGATCTCGATCTGCTCCGCCTCCAGCAAGGTATCGAGCACCGTGCCTGCTTCGATCTGCAACAGTGCGTATTCGACCATTTCGTGTTCGACGCCGGCGACCACAGCCGCGTCGCCGTAGGCCTCGGGGATTGCGATCAGGCTGCGCAACTCGGAGTCGGAGAGATCGGCGGGTTGGCCGTCCAGCGCATTGGCCATCTTGTCGTCGGCGTACTTGACCGATGCGATCTCGAACACGGTGCGGGAGTCGTACCGCCCGACGCCGAGCCAGCCGCCGCCGTCTCTGGCGGGTCCGGCCGCGATAGAGCTCTAGAATAAGGCGGTGTTCTT
>JAPPBK010000353.1 GCA_026705105.1 Chloroflexota bacterium
CGATGGCCAGGTACTCCTGGTTGCGCCAGTAGATCAGGTTGTGCCGGCATTCGAGGCCGTTGCGGGTGTAGTTGCTGGTTTCGTACTGCTCAAATCCTGCCCGACCGAGCCGCTCGGCGGTCCAGTCGGCGATCTCGGCGGCATGGTCGGGATCGGCTTCGGACACCAACCCCGACGCCACGCGGGCGGCCAACGGCGTGCCCTCCTCGATCGTGAGCGCGTAACACGAGAGATGGTCGGGTCCGCCGTCCCAGCTCAACACTTGCTCAACCGTCGAGGTCCAGGTGTCGAGCGTCTGGCCGGGCAGGCCGTAGATCAGGTCCAGGTTTACGTTGTCGAACCCGGCCTCGCGGATCTCGCGGAAGGCCTGCGCGGCGCGCGCGGCGCCGTGGATGCGGTCGAGGAACACCAGCTCGCGGGAGTTCAGCGACTGCACGCCCATCGAGATGCGATTTACTCCTGAGTCCCGATAGGTCTCCAGCCGATCCAACCGCACGCTCTCCGGATTGGCCTCCAGCGTGATTTCGGCGTCCGACGCGAGATCGAGTCGCTCACGGACTTCGTCCAGCAGTCGCCGGATCGAGTCTCCCGAGAGCAAGCTTGGCGTGCCGCCGCCGATGAACACGGTCGCGAACTCGCGGCCGGCAACGCGCGGCGCCCAGAGCGCCAGTTCGGTCAACGCTGCTTCGAGCCAGGCGTCCTGCAGGTCTTCGATCCCGGCGTAGGAGTTGAAGTCGCAGTACGAGCACTTGACCGTGCAAAACGGGACGTGAACGTAGAGTCCGATCGGTGCGTGCGTCACGGTTCGAGTCTATGCCTCGGCGCTAAAGCGTGAGTGTTCGGGCTGATTGCCTGCTGGACGACGCAATGACACACTCAAACTCGTTCAATGCTTGGAGGCCCCGGTGCTCAAGACACATGGTTGCGGGACGCTGCGCGCGGAGCACGCCGGCCAATCGGTCACGCTGGCCGGCTGGGTTCATCGACGGCGCGATCATGGACAACTGATCTTTATCGATCTGCGGGACCGCGACGGCCTTGTCCAGGTCGTGGTCCGACCGAACGAGCAACCCGACGCGTACGCCGCCGCCAACGACGTGCGCGGCGAGTACGTGTTGAGGATTGTGGGCTCGGTCGTCGAGCGCTCGGAGGCAACCCGCAATCCCAACCTGGCGACCGGGGATGTCGAAGTCATCGCCCGCTCGGTCGAGGTGCTCAATGAGGCCAAGACGCCGCCGTTCTCGGTGATCGAAGACGACGACGTGAACGAGCTTGTGCGGATGCAGTACCGCTACATCGACCTGCGCCGCTCGTCGATGCTCGAGGCGCTGGAACTGCGGCACCGGCTGAACCAGTACATCCGCGACTTCATGACCGGCAGAGAGTTTCTCGAGGTCGAGACACCGATTCTGGTTGCGGCGACGCCAGAAGGCGCGCGCGACTACGTCGTGCCCAGCAGGCTGACGCCGGGCGCGTTTTACGCCCTGCCGCAGGCGCCTCAGCAGTTCAAGCAACTGTTGATGGTCGCCGGAGTGGAGCGCTACTTCCAGATCGCGCGCTGTTTCCGCGACGAAGACCTGCGCGCCGATCGACAGCCCGAGTTTGTCCAGCTCGACCTGGAGTGGTCGTTCTGCGAGGAAGAGGACATCCTCAACCTGTTGGAGGAGCTGTTCGCCGGCGCGGCTGCGACGTTGCGGCCCGACTTGACGGTGCCGCGACCCTTCCCTCGACTCTCGTGGCACGAGGCGATGGAGCGATTCGGATCGGACAAACCCGACCTACGCTACGGGCTGGAACTGTCCGACTGCTCGGACATCGCCGAGGCGTCGAGCTTTGGCGTGTTCTCGTCGGCCGTCGCCGGTGGCGGCCGCGTGCGCGGGATCGTGATGCCGGGCGGCGCTTCGCTCTCGCGGCGCGAGGTCGACGCATTCACCAACCTGGCCAAGACGATGGGCGCGCCGGGCCTCGTTTCGCTGCAGTTCAGCGCCGAACCCTCTGACGCGACCGAGGACGATGTGCGTTCGCCCGTGTTGCGGCACGTGGGCATCGACGACGCGCGACGCATTGGCGAACGCTGCGGCGCCGCTTCCGGCGACCTTGTCTTGCTCGCCGCTGGCGAGTCCGGGATGGTCTCGACCGTCCTTGACGGCATCCGGCGCGAGTTGGCGCGACGACTCGACCTGGTCGACGACTCAGTGATGCAGTTTGGCTTCGTGACCGACTTTCCGCTGGTCGAGTGGGACGAGGACGGTCGGCGCTGGGACGCCCTGCATCACCCCTTCACCGCGCCCCAGAGCGAGGACGCGGCGCTGCTCGACAGCGAGCCGGGCAACGTCCGGGCTCGCGCCTACGACGCGATCTGCAACGGCTTCGAGCTGGGCTCCGGTTCAATCCGCATCCACGAGCGCGACCTGCAGATGCAGGTCTTCGAACTGCTCGGCATCGGCGCAGCGGAGGCGCAACAGCGCTTCGGTCACATGCTTAACGCGTTCGAGTACGGCGCGCCGCCGCACGGCGGCTTCGCCTTCGGCATCGACCGCGTCGCCATGTTGCTTGCCGGCACGGAGAACATCCGCGAGGTGATCGCGTTCCCCAAGACGATGTCGGCCTCAGATCCGATGACCGGCGCGCCAATGCCAATCGCGGATGAGCAATTGGACGAGTTGCATCTGCGCATCAACCCGCCCGCCAATGGCCAGTTACGGTGATAATCTTCGATAGATACGGGGCGGCGGGCACACTGGGCACTGGAACAGGGCGGAGGATCAGATCGTGCGAGCGAGTCAGATCTGGAATGCGACAGGATCATCCTGGAAGCGGGCGATCCTGCTCGTCAGCCTCGCATTGGTTGCGGCGGCATTGCTCGCCGCCTGCGGCGGTGACGAATCGTCGGACCGAGTCGACCAGCAGCAAGCCGCGTCGAGAACGGATCGCGCAGAGTCCCAGGCCGAACAGCAGCAAGAGTCGCGAGCAGATCGCCAGGCCACGATCCAGCAGCAACAACAGCAGGCGCAAGGTCAGGAACAACAGGTCGAAGTTCGGCCGGTTCAGCCGCGCGAGGCAGGCGAGTTCCGCATCGCCCGGTCGGAGCCGATTAACCTCGATCCGGCCCAGATCACCGATGTCAGCTCGGCCGTAATCGCGGTCGAAATCTTCGGCGGCCTGCTGGTGCTCGACCGCAGCCTGCGGATCGCGCCCGACCTCGCCGAGTCGGTGCCCACCGGTCAGCTCAACAGCGACGGCACGGTCACCTACCGCTTCACGATCCGGGACAATGCGCGCTTCCATGACGGCAAACGCATTACCGCCGAGGACTTCAAGTGGAGCATCGAGCGCAACCTGCGACCGGAGACGCTCTCGCCCACCGCGCCGGACTTCCTCGGCGACATCGTGGGGGCCTCCGAGTTCCTGCGTAATCGAGCCGACGAAGTGGTCGGCGTCCAGGTGATCGATGAGGTCACGCTGGACATCACGATCAAGCAGCAGACGCCGGTGTTCCTCTACAAGCTGACCTATCCGACTGCATTCGTGCTCGACCGCGACCAGGTCGAGGACGATCCGGAGCGCTGGGCACTGGCGCCGAACGGCAGCGGACCGTTCCGCCTCACCGAATGGCAACTTGGCGAAGGGCTCACGCTGGAGCGCTTCGACGACTATCATCTCGAACCGGCCAAGGTGCGCAAGGTCTCCGTGCGCTTCGCCGGCGGTTCGGTCGAGCAGTTCGAGAACGACGAACTGGATCAGGCCTTCATCGGCCTCAACGACATCGAGCGCGTCCGCGATCCGGCTTCCGATCTCAACCCGCTCTACGTCTCCCGCTCCGAGCTGTCGGTCTTCTACCTCGCTTTCAACGTGACCCAACCGCCGTTCGACGATCCCAACGTCCGGCTTGCGCTTGCTCACGCGATCGACAAGACGACCATCGTCGAGGATGTGCTCGACGACCTGCTGCTCGCCGCCCACCAGATCGTGCCGCCGGGATTGGTCGCGCACGACGCCGACTACCGCGGCCTCGTCTTCGATCCCGAGTTTGCGCAAGAGCTGCTGGCCGAGTCGCGTTACGCAGGCACCACGTTCATTGACGAGATTCGCCTGACGATTCCCGGCGCGGGCGCGACGCCAGGTTCGGTGTTCGAAGCGATCCAGGACATGTGGCGGCAACACCTGGGCCTGGAAATCGAGATCCAGCAGGTCGAGTTCGCCACCTTCATCTCCGAGGTCGACCGCGGACTATACGGGTTCTTCTCGCTCGGTTGGAGCCTCGACTATCCCGACCCCCACAACGTGCTCGACTACAAGTTTCACAGCGCCTCGCTGGGCAACGACACGCAGCTTGACAGCGAAGAGATCGACTCCCTGCTCGAGCGGGCGCGTTACTCGCTTGACCACGAACTGCGCACGGGGCTCTACCAGGACGTCGACCGGATGCTGGTCGAGGACGCGATCTGGATTCCGCTCTACTACTCCGTCGCGCACGAAGTGGTGAAGCCGTACGTGCAGGACTACGAGCCGACGCGGATGGTGATTCCGCACCTGCGATTCGTCAGCATTGAGGAATAGGCGCCGCCGCCGGCGGGTCTGAGCGCCCGAGCGAAGGGGGCGTCGCATGGGACACGGGGCAATCCCGATCCTGGTCCGGCGCCTGTTGCTCGTCCCGATCATGGTCTTCATCGTCGCCGCCGCGACGTATGCGCTGACGCACGTCGCGCCGGGCGACCCGGTGCGGATCATTGGCGGTTCTCGTCAGGTGGAACCGGAACAGGCCGAACTGATCCGCGAAGAGTTCGGCTTGCAGGGTGGCTACGTCGAGCGTTTCGGGCGCTTCATCTGGGGAGTCGTTAGCGAAGGCGACCTCGGCCCGTCCTATTACTACCGATCACCCAAGCGCAGCGTCCAGGAACTGTTGGGCGAGCGCATCTGGGTCTCTGCTCACATCAATCTCATGGTGCTGGCCCTGATCTTCGGGCTTGGTATACCGATCGGCGTCTATGTTGCGGTCAATCGCGGTACCTGGAAAGACCCGGCTACGATCGGGTTCCTCAAGATCTTCGACTCGATCCCATCGCCAATCATGATCGTGCTCGTCGTCTGGCTCATGGTCGAGTTCCTTGGGCCGTTCTTTGGCTTCTTTGGGTTCAACGTGCCCTCCGTCTGGACGCCAGGCGACCCGGCTTCGTACATCGTGCCGCTGATCGCCCTCTCGATCGGCGCGTTCGGCGGCATGGCCCGTTTCGTGCGGATCAGCATGCTCGCGACCATGGACGAAGACTACGTTCGCACGGCCCGTGCAAAAGGCATCACGGAACTATACATCCTCTACCCGCA
>JAPPBK010000346.1 GCA_026705105.1 Chloroflexota bacterium
CGAGGTCGACCTGGACGAGAACCAGGAAGTCCTGCTGACTCTCGACGACCAGTACTGGCCGCCAACTGACCCGGGCGGGTTGTCGAAGTCCGCCGGAGTCTCGGCTGATGTAGTCGAAGATTCTGAGGAGTTTGTGAGCGCCGCTGGCGGTTGGATTGGCCAGTTCGACGACTTCGATGAACTGATCCGGGACATCTACCAGGCGCGCATAGACGGCTCCCGAGAGCGGCACGACATCTAACTCAATGCAGTACGCCCTGGACTCGGATTGGGCGATTGAGTACCTCCGTGGCAACGAACGATTCGTCGGGCGTATCGCATCCCTGTTGCCCTCCGGCATTGGCATCAGCGTGATTACCCTCGCTGAGCTGTATGACGGTGTCGCAGCGGCCGATAACCCCATTGAGAGCGAGAGAGAGTTGATAGCGTTCGTCAACCGCCTGACCCTGCTCAGCGTCGACCCTGAAGTCGCCAGGATCTTCGGTTTCCAACGGCGCCGGTTGCGTCGGGCGGGCGAACGGGTCGAAGATATGGACCTGCTCATCGGCGCGACTGCGCTGCCGCACGGATTGACGCTGCTGACCAACAACCGCCGACACTTCGATCGGATTCCGAACCTGATGGTGGAGAGCATCTGAGCGTTGCCGCCATTCACGATCACTCCGGCCATCGCGCGATTCGGCCGCGGGGCGGCAGCTCGATTCGCACGATGCCCGGGGACGAACGGCTCTGGACGACCAGTTCGTGCATGTAGCGGTCGGCGTCGAGCAGGTCGTCGTTGCGCTTGAGCGGCCTCGGCGCGTGGTCGGGGGCGGAGCGGTCCCATTGGTACTCGCGAATCCGCGACGCGAACTGCGTCATGGCCGGCGTGTAGTACGAGCTGGGGGGATCGCCGTTGAGGCGTTGTTGCACCAGCGAGATGCCCCAGCTCACCGAGTCGGGTCCGCCCTTGCTGGGCACGACTCGGTTGCCGAGGCGGCGCTGATGATCGATCCAGGCGGACTGGGAACGATCGGCGCACCACTGGATCGGGCCGAGCTTGAGCTTCCAGTCGTGCTGCCACCGTTCGAGCCGCTCGGTGACACCGGGCCCGCGATCCTCAAACTCGCCCAGGCGGATCAGGATGTTGGCCGGGAGCCCCCGGCCCCCTGCGTACGCAGGGGCTGACGCTTCGGCATCTCCCCCCGCTAGCGCGGGGGGAGAGGGAAGACCGGACGTGACCCCGGCGACGACGCCTGCCGTGTAGTGGTCGCGGGGTGACTGTCCACCGAAGTCGAGGCCGCCTACGTAGCGGGAGAAGTGCGGCAGCGGCGCGTCCCAGCAGTGCCGCTGCGGGTCGAAGTGCTGGTAGATCTGGCCGTCAAATGCGTCGAAGCGACCCTCGATGAAGCGATCGACCCACTCACCCGGCTGGAGCGCCCGCTGCTGAGCGGCGTAGTTGCCGGGCAGGTGCGGGTTGTCGGGGATCCGGGCCGGGATGTAGACGATCCGACCGTCGGCGGCGGCGAACGCCTCTTCGTCCAACTCTCGTCGGGCGAACCAGCGCTCGAACCAGCCCGGCCAGGGATTGGAGGCGGCGACGAACCAGCGCTGCGGCTGCGCGGGGTGGCGCAGTCGGGTGAGCAGCATCAGGGCGGCCTCTTCGGCAACCTCGCCTGCTTCGTCAATGAACACAGCCCCGTATTGCTCCGATCCCAGTCCCGACCAATCCGTCAGGTGGCGAAAGTGAATCGTCGAGCGAGTCCCGCCAGGCCACGACGCATCGCGTATGGCCATCCAATGCGGCGACGAGCGCTGACGATCGACCACCAGTTGCTGCGGCAGGCAATCGAACAACTCCCGCATCGTCGTGGTCTGCAGGTTGGAGTAGTGCTGGCGCGCGACCAGGATGTTGGTGCCGGCGAAAGCCAGCGCGGTGTCGATCGCCAGCTCCGCACTCGCGCGTGTCTTGCCGCCGCCCATGGCGCCGCCGTAGCCGACCAGGGACAGGCCGCCCGGCGGCGTGCAGCTCAGTTCCCGGTACACGGCGAGTTGGCGGACGGTCGGATGGAACCGCCGCTCGGACGACCGTGCGCCAAGCGCCAGTGTGCGCGGCTCAGTCGTCATCATTGCTCCGATCGCCTTGACTTCCAGCGGCGGCGTTCAACTCAGGCGTCAACCGAATCACCGTCGCGCCGCCGTCGTCCTGGGCATCGCGGAACATTCCAATGTCCCGTCCCATCAGCTCCCAGGCGCGGAGGCGGACGTTTTCCGAGTCCGCCTCGTGAGCCAGCCGGCGGATGCCGGACAGCACTTCCTCGCGCGTCACACGGCCGAGTGGACCCACATCGACTCGGGTGTCGTCGGGATTGAGTGGCGCCATCGTCAGTCTCCATGTCATCGGCTCCGCGCGCGGACATTCAGCGCTATGGGTAGCGTCAACAGTACAAGAACATCAGTACTGTTACGGGAACCGTGGTTGCCTGGATGTCACTGGCGCTCGGACTGGGCCTTTGGCGAGTGCGGCGGTGGGCGCAGGTGGGGAGCCCCCTCTGTCACCACGTGACATCTCCCCCCGCTTGCGCGGGGGGAGAGGGGAGCGGATCCCTGCGTGACGCGAGGGTGGAAGCCGAGCAGGCCCCTGTGGTCACAGGGGCTTCATGGTCGGATGGTTGGTGTAGCCTGCGGACAGTGTGAGTCGTTTCACTAGAGGAGAATTCTCGTGGCTGAATTGAGTGGCGCGCAGATTGTCGCCAAGTCCCTGGCGACGCAGGGTGTAGAGGAAATGTTCGGCCTGGTCGGCGTGCCGGTGGTGCCGATCTCGGTGGCCTGGATGCAGGAAGGCAAGCCGTTCATCGGCGTGCGGCACGAGCAGGCGGCCGGCTACGCGGCGCAGGCGGCGTCGTACATGCGCGGTCATTTGTCGGCGGCCCTGGTCGTGTCGGGGCCGGGGATGACCAACGTGATCTCGGCGCTGGGCAACGCGCAGGCCAACTGCTGGCCGATGATCCTGCTCGGCGGCGCGGCCAACATCGGACTCTCGCAGATGGGCGACTTCCAGGACGCGCCGCAGGTCGAGGCCGCGCGGCCGTTCGTCAAGTGGTCGGACCAGGCCCGCGACGTGCGGCTGATCCCACGCCTAATCGCACAGGCGACGCGCGCAGCGGTCAACGGGCGGCCGGGACCGGTCTACCTCGATCTGCCGGGCGACATCATCGACGCGGTCGTGGACGAGGACGAGGTGCAGTGGGCGCCGCGAATCGAGGAGCCGCAGCGACCGACGGTCTCGCAGGCATCGGTGGAGTCCGCGATCGAGGCGCTGAAGACGGCCTCGAACCCGCTGGTCATCGTCGGCAAAGGCATGGCTTGGTCGCAGGCCGAGCAGGAGGTCCAGGAGTTCGTCGACAAGACGGGCATCCCCTGGCTGTCGACGCCGATGGGCGCGGGCGTGGTCCCGGCGGACGCGCCGAACAATGCGGCGGCGGCGCGGACGCACGTGCTGCGCAACGCCGACCTCGTGGTCCTGCTGGGCGCGCGGCTCAACTGGATCCTGCACTTCGGCAAGCCGCCCCGCTTCAAGGAGGGCGTGCGGATCATCCAGCTCGACATCGAGCCGGAGGAGATCGGCACGAACGTCCCCACCGAGGTCGCGCTGGTCGGCGACGGCAAGGCCGTGATGGGTCAGCTCAACAGCTACCTGGACGAGAATCCTTGGCAGTTCGAGGACACGACCGAGTGGATCGCCTCGATCAACGCCGAGGTGGAACGCAAGGCGGCCGAGCAGGCCGAGTGGGCGTCGTCGGACGAGGCGCCGATGAACTACTACCGCCCGCTCAAGGAGATCCAGGACCGGATGCCCCGCGACGCGGTGTTCGTGACCGAGGGTGAGAACACGATGGCGATCGCGCGACAGGTGATCCAGTCGTACGAGCCGCGCAAGCGTCTCGACGCGGGCACCTGGGGCACGATGGGCGTCGGCCCCGGCTTCGCGCTGGCCGCGCAGGTCGTCAATCCCGGCAAGCGGGTGATCGCGCTTGAAGGCGACGCGGCCTTTGGGTTCGGTCCGGGCGAAGTCGAGACGGCGGTGCGTCAGAAGTTGCCGATCACCTGGATCATCTTCAACAACAACGGCATCGGCGGCGGCGCGCCCGAACTGCCCGAGGAATACGAGACCGGCGGTCTCTCGCCGGGGCAGCTCACGCCGATGGCGCACTACGAGAAGATCATGGAGGCCTTCGGCGGCAAGGGCTACTACGCGCGCAGTCCCGAGGAGCTGGAAGCGGCGCTTGACGACTCGTTCGCGCAGGAGGGCTCCACGTTGATCAACGTCGAGATCTCACCCCAGGCGCAGCGCCGCAAGCAGCAGTTCGGCTGGCTCCAGCGCTAGCACCGACCATCTCTCCCCCCGCTGGCGCGGGGGGAGATGCCGAAGGCAGAGGGGGGGCTCCCCTTCTGCTCGACGCGTGCCCCCCTCTGTCCCTACGGGACATCTCCCCCCGCTGGCGCGGGGGGAGAGGGGTTCGTCAGGGCAACTGGGTCCAGGTCGATCCAACTCTCACCACGAGGTGGAAGGCGTCGCCGGATTTGAGCGTGCCGAGCGTGTTGAGGAAGTCCGGCGCTCCGGGGGCGTAGAGCGTCCACGAGTCCGTGTAGGCGTCGTAGCGGTAGGCGCGGTCGAGGTGGGCGACGTTGCGTAACGCGTCGGCGACGTCGCGATCGGGTCCCTGCCAGGAAACCATGTTGACGCCGGCGGCCAGCCGGATGGTCACCGATTGGGGCGCGACCGGCGGCGCGGGCAGCCATCGCGCATCGGGTTCGACCAGCGCCCAGACCGCGTGTCCCGGTTGCAACGACTGCACGGCAATCTGTGCGGACGCCTCATCGTCAGGGTCGAACCGACGGAAGGTGTTGAGAAACGGATTGTGCACGACCAACTCGAGTAGCGGCGACTCGAGGTTGGCGAACAGCCCGGACACCGATGTCCGCTGGTACACGCCAATCGCGCGCCATCCACCGACGGGTGCATCGTCAGGGACGATCCAGGTCGGGTCTGAACCCACACGGGACTCCGGACCGGGTTGTTGCGTTGCCTGATCGTTCGGACCGGTGTTCGGGCTCGGGTCAGTTGTCTCGGCGGGAGACTCCGTCCCGACCGGCTGCGGCGCCGTCCAACCGGGGCTGTTGGTCGAGGTGAACTGCACGTTGGCGTGCAGGTTGGACTCCGTGGTGTAGTGCAGCTCGCGGCCCTCGAGGGCGTAGCGCCCGGTGAAGGGAATGCTGCGGCCGAGTCGTCCGCCGCCGAAGGTCTCGTGGATCGCGTAGTG
>JAPPBK010000152.1 GCA_026705105.1 Chloroflexota bacterium
GAGCGGTTTCCGAGAACCTCGCTATCGCCGATCTTGTGCGTGTGCCCGTCTTCCTCACCGAGACCGTCGGCGACATGCAGCTCGGCATCGCACTGGGTATCACCAAGCCGGAGGCCGATCACAGTGTGATTCCCGAAGGCGATGCCGGCGCCGGCATCGATGACCTGGAACAGAACCTGCGAGGCATCCAGGACACATACCTCGGTCACGCCGACGGCCTGGGAGTCTCGGATCTGGTCGCACAGCTCTCGGAGGAAGCCGACCTACGAATGCGCGAAGCGCTGTCCGAGGCGATCGACGCCATCGAGTCGCTGGGCGGCAGTGGGCAATCGCTGATCGAACTGCTGCAAACCGATCCCGATGCGGTAGCCGCTGCGCGAGACGCGATCAAGGCAGTGCAGATCGCCCTCAACACCGAAGTCGTCAGCCTGCTCGGCGTCACGATCGGCTTTAGCGACAACGACGGCGACAGCTAGAACCGTCGCGGCAAGGATCACCAACGATGGTGCTCACCGCAGTTCCGTCGGCCCGCGCCAGAGGTGTTCATCGATTCGGTACTTCCGACTTCTGGCGACCGATCGACTTCCTCCATCGCCGGGGCTCCCAGCCTGTGGACGCATCGTCGATCGCCGTCTTCCGCATCGCCTTCGGGATCGTGGCGCTCGTCGCGATCATTAGGTTCTTCGCCTATGGCTGGATCGATCAGCTCTACGTCGAACCGTTACACCACTTCTCCTATGTCGACTACGAGTGGGTCCGTGCCTGGCCGGCCCCGTGGATGCATCTGCACTTCGGCGCGCTTGGCGCGCTGTCGGTCGCGATCATCCTGGGCTGGCACGCGAGAGTGTCGTTGCTCCTGTTCGCCGTGGGATTCACCTACATCGAGCTGATCGACAAGACGACATACCTCAACCACTACTACTTCATGACGTTGGCGGCCTTGCTGCTGGTGTTCATCCCGCACGACCGGGCCTGGTCATTGGACGCCGGGCGAGGAAACAGCTTCGGCTGGACGCCGGCCTGGACGGTCTGGGCGCTGCGAACTCAGATCGCGCTGGTCTACTGTTTCGCCGGATTCGCCAAGCTCAACCACGACTGGATCGTCAACGCGGCGCCGCTGCGCTTCTGGCTGCCGCAACATGCTCACCTGCCGATCGTCGGTCCGTTACTCGACGAGACTTGGGTTGCCTATGCCTTCAGTTGGGCTGGAGCGGCGTTCGATCTGACGATCGTCGCCTGGTTGCTCTGGGGCCGCTCCCGACCACTCGCCTTCGCGGTCCTGATCGTCTTCCACTTGATTACCGGCCAACTCTTCATGATCGGTGTGTTCCCGTACATGATGATCGCCGCCTCGTTGGTGTTCTTCAGCCCTGAATGGCCACGGAGGTTGCTCGCACGCTTGAGAAACAGACGATCGATGCGTCCAGGGTCGCTGCCGATCCAACCAACCTCCAGCATGCCGTCGATGCTTGGCCGAATCGGCGTGGCGATCGCGATCACCATCCTCGCCGTACAGGTTGTCGTCCCGCTGCGTCACTACTTCTACCCGGGGCCGGTGCAGTGGAACGAAGAGGGCTACCGATTCTCCTGGCGCGTCCTGCTGACCGAGAAAGTCGGCCACGTCGAGTACCTGGTCACCGACGCTGACGGGCGCAGCTGGGTCGAGTCGCCGGTCATGTACGTGAGTCCGCTGCAGGCCGAGCGCATGACGACCCAGCCCGACCTGATCCTCGCTACGGCTCACCTCATTCGAGACCACCACACCCGCCAGGGCAGGCGGGTCACAGTCAACGCCGACGCGTTCGTGAGTTTCAACGGACGCGCAGTCCAGCGCCTGATAGACCCTGAGGTAGACCTCGCGTCCGAGCCGCAAGGAATCGGCCCCAAGCCCTGGATACTCCCGCCTCCGGACTGATCGAAGACACGAGTGGAGCAAGGAGAAGCGACCCATGCATCCTCCGAGGCGCGGACAGAAACGCTAGATGAGAACATCCCACTCAAAGTTCGCAACACGGTAGCGTCTCGCCCACCAAACCCGTGACAAGGTCGGGAACCGCAAAGCCGGGTTCGTTACTTGACACGCGTGCCCGACTCGGTCGGAGCCGGCGCGGGTCGATTGTTAGCTCAGGGTGAGAAGCGTCTGACGGAGCTTGTGCTTGGCCTCGTCCAGGTCCGCTGCAACGTCTCCGTCCGGTATGCAGTCGAGCAGGCCCACGCCGCCTGCATCGACGCCGAGCGTGGGGAACGCCTGGCCGGCGATGACAAGGATGCCGAAGGATGTGAAGAACCCTTCTAACCGTTGGGATTACGTCCTGCCATTGCCAACTTGGCCCGACAGCATTGCGCTTACTCCTGGAAGTCGCTGAACTGGCGGCGCGATGTTAAGCTGCGCGTCCGAGATCGGAGGCGCGCATGCTGCGGCCGGGATTGATCTGGCTCTCGAAACAGGACTGGGCGGAGCAGGCCGCCCGCGCGGGCGGCGTCGAGCGGCTACTGGTGCGCCGCTTCGTCGCCGGTGACACGCGACACGACGCGCTGGGCGTGGCGCAGCGGTTGTCGCAGGACGACGGCGAGCTGCTCGGAGCGAACGCGAAGTTCTCGTTCCTGGGTGAAGAGGTCACCGATCCGGCCGACGCCGAGCAGGCGGTCGCCGAATACTGCGCGCTGGCGACCGCAATCGGCGACACCGCGGAGCTCGACGCGCGGATGGGCGTCAAGCCGACCCTGCTCGGTTTGGGCATCTCCTACGACACGGCCGAGCGCGGACTGCTGACGATCGTCGAGACGGCATCGCAGAACGGCGTGCGGGTCGAGCTCGACATGGAGGTGTCGCACACCGTCGACGCGACGCTGAAGTTGTACCGCACGGCGGCGACGGAGTCGGAGCTGACCGGCGTCGCGCTACAGAGCTATCTGCGGCGCACACCGGACGACGCGCAGGCGCTGATCGACGATGGCATCGCGCGGGTGCGTCTGACCAAGGGCGCATACAGCGAGCCGAGCCGGATCGCGCACAGCGGCGCGGGGCCGATTCGTGGGGCATACGCGGAGATTCTGGAGCAGCTCTGGCGGGCCGGCGCCGACGTCGGCGTGGCCACCCACGACCCGGTGCTGCATGCCGCGGCCCGCAGACTGGCCAACGACCAGCCGACAATCGGCTACTGGGAGTTCCAGATGCTGTACGGAGTGCGTCCCGAGCTGGGCGCGGCGATGCGCGCCCGCGGCGAGCGGCTGCGGATGAGTATCCCCTACGGCGCGCGCTGGTATCCCTACCTGATGCGCCGGATCGCGGAGCGCCCGTCCAACGCGCTCTTCGCCCTGCGCGCCATTGTCGGCCGCTGAACTCCCGTGCGAAGCAGTCGAGTCCAGACTCCGTCATTCCAAGCTCCGCCTGGAATCTCGTTCTCCTTTCCTTCTATCCGGCGGGAGCGAGATTCCCGCCAGAGGCGGGAATGACGAGATCGAAAGGAACAGGCGTTATCCAGCGTGACCGGCGGTTCGCCGCGCTTCATAGAGTCCGAGTGCATGCAGCGGGAAGTACTGGCGGTAGAGGACGTAGTCAAGCAGGGCGGTTCGGAAGAAGACGCCGGCCATGTCCTGCCTCGGCCAGCCGCCGTCCTCGCATTGACGCTCGACGAGGAAGCGGGCGCCTCGGGCGATGGCGCTCCAGTGCTCGTCCTCCGCTTCAAGCAGGGCGATCAGCGCCCAGGCTGTCTGGATCACCTGGCTCTGGTCATGTGCCACGTACGTGCCGGTCAGGCAGCCGCTGTGGTGCTCGCCCCAGCCGCCGTCCTCGCGCTGGCGCTCCAGCAGCCACCGGCAGGCGGAGCGCAGCGCCGGATCTGCGGGTCGCGCGCCGCCGGCGATCAGGCCTCGGATGCCGAAGAAGGTGCCGTAGATGTACTGCACCCCCCAGACGCCGCGCCACGAGCCGTCCTCGGCCTGGGTGCGGCGCAACCAGGCGTCGGCCCGCTCGAGGGCGCGCTCGGCCTCGGCATCAACGGCTCGGGGGACGTGCTCGCGGCAGGCGGCGATCGCCGCCATACACGAGGCGGCGCACTCGACATAGGAGTGCTCGGTCATCGACTCGCCGAACATTTCGGCGGGATTGATGCGTTCGAGATCGAACCGTGAGCGCTGCGCCTCGTAGCTGCCAAAGCCGCCGTCTCGATTCTGCGCGCGCAGCATGAACCGCACCCCCTGGCGCAGCGCGTCCGTGCTTGCCCGCTCATCGCCGGACGCGCGTTCGGCAGCGATGATGCCGAGCATGGCTTCGGCCGTGCAGTCGGACACGGGCCAACCGTGCCATCGCTCGGCGAAACACCAGCCGCCGTGCGGATCGTTTCGATAGGCCTCGCGGAAGCCGGGGAAGCTGGTGTCGATCTGTTGGCGACCGAGATACTCACGGCCGCGTTCAAGCGCTCCGGGTACGCCTTCGATGTGGGTCGCGGTCGCGAGCGCCTGGAGTGCGAATCCGCTGTCCCAGGAGGCGCTCTTCGCGCCGGTCAAGCGCGCGCCGCGATGCTCGTCCTCCCAGAACCAGAGCTCGGCCTGCTCCAGCCCGCGCTGCGCATCGGGATCGTCGGGATCGTGCAACCACAGTGCGAGGATGTTGAGCAGTCCACTGACCGGCGAGATGCTGGTGTGTTCGGTGGTGTTCAGCTCCCACTTGATCTGTCCGATCATCGCGTCGACCGACCGCTCACGCAGGCGCGGGAGGTGGAATCGCTGGACGAGCTGCGCGCCGCGATACAGCATGCGCAGCCATGCGGTCGGCTCGGCGAACAGGTCGGCCGTGCGCAGTTGGCTGCGGGCGGCGGAGAAGTCGATGGTCTCGTAACCCTGGGGATACAGCTCCTCGCGCAAGGATGCGATCAGCGGCGTTTCCGGGGCCTGGAATCGACGCGCGTAGATCGCGGCCATGGCCATGTAGATCAGCCGCGTGTGGCAGTACCAGTTGGAGGGATGCAGCGGCAGTCGGCGCGGCAGGCTCCAGAGCTCGGGCAGCACCGGGTGCAGCCCGTCCCAGTCGTAGAGATTGAGCAGTGCCAGCCAGAACTTGCCCCAACTCGGAATGCCGAGTGCGTTCTCGGCCTGGATGAAGCGCACCGCGGGCGCGATCAGCGGGTCGTCCCGCTCGACGCCGAGCAGCCGTGCGGCGACATAGACCAAGGTCGTGACGAACAGGTGCGGCGCAGAGTGATCGTGCATCCCCCACTGGCCTTCGTGGAGTCGCGACTGCTCGAAGTAGCGCAGCAGGCGGCGCCGCCGGTCG
>JAPPBK010000075.1 GCA_026705105.1 Chloroflexota bacterium
GAACTGGTACATGAACACGTGCGTGAAGAACAAGCCAGCCAGGTTTTCGGACGGATCGACGAAGAACCAGGTACCCGCCGCGCCGCCCCAGCCGTAGGTCCCGATGCTGCCGGGATGCGCGGTCCCCGCGATCCTCTCCCGCACCGCGTAGCCGAAGCCGAAGCCGAATCCCGGCCCGGTCAAGTCGATCTCCGTTCCACAGATGGCGTCCAGGTGGTTCGCGGTCATCAGCTCGATCGTCTTGCGACCCAGCACTCGTTGACCGTCGAGTTCGCCCCCGTTGAGCAGCATCGCGGCGAAACGCGTGTAGGCAGCCGGGGTCATCAGCACGCCGCCGTATAGACCATTACCTGAGATCTGCTGGCCCAGCGACTCGCGCACTTTGTGTGAGTCCTCCGGCCGTTCCACGGGATTGAGCGAACCGTCATCGGACCAATGGTGATTCGTGACCAGGCGGTCGGCGTCCTCCGGCGGGCAGTAGAATCCGCAGCCCTCTACGCCGAGCGGCCCGAAGATGCGCTCCTGGAAGAGGGCGTCAAGGTTCTGGCCTGTCGCGCGTTCGAGCAGCAGCGTCAGCACATCAAAGTCCGCCGCGTACTCCCAGGCCGCGCCCGGCTGCCGCGCGTTGGGAAGCTGGGCCATCTGCAGCACGCGTTGCTCCGCCGACACCGACGTATCGACAGCGCCTGGATTGGTGATTCCGAACTCGGTCCCGCTCCAGGCCGGTTCCAGCAACGGGAACATCGCCGAGGGAATGTTGCCAAACGACGGCAGCCCCGATGTCATCGTCAGCAGATCGCGAATCGTGATCTGCCGCGTCATCGGCACCGTCTGGCCCATCAACAGCCCCTCGCCACGAACCTTGTTGGGCGGATCGAACGGGGCCAGCACCTGCCGATTGGCAAACTCGGGCAGCCACTTGGTGATCGGCTCGTCGACGTAGAAGACGCCCTCTTCCTGGAGCTGCATCGTCAGCGCCGCCGTCACCGGCTTGGTCTGCGAGTACATGCGGAACAGCGCATCGAGCGGCAGCGGCTCCTCCCGCTCGACATCGAGGTAGCCGTGCGCCGAGACGTGCGCGAGGTGTCCATGGCGAAGCACGACGGTGACCACGCCCGGCACCTCGCCATTCTCGACCGCCTGGGCCATGCGGGCGTCCGTGCGCGCCAGGCGTTCCGGATCGATACCCAGCGAGGCGGGCTCGGCAATGGGAAGATTGGCAAAGTCCGTCATGTCGTGACTCCCTGTTTGATGGGTTGCGAGTCGAGGATAGCCCGACCAATCGCCTACTCTCGTCAGAGTCGAGAGAGGGCAGCCATGACATACGAGTACGACCGCAACATCCGCGACCGGGTGGCCGTGATCGGCGTTGGCGAGACCGAGTACACCAAGCATGGCCGCATTGGCCGGCCGGAGTTCCGGCTGGCGCTGGAGGCGATCCTGGCCGCCTGCGCCGACGCCGGACTCGAGCCTCGGACGTTGGACGGCTTCTCCTCATACTCCTCCGACCGCAACGACCCGAACCGACTCTCGACCGCGCTGGATCTGCCCCACTACGCCTTCGCGTCAATGGTCTACGGCGGGGGCGGCGGCGGTGTCTGCGCGGCGATCGGCAATGCGGCCGCGGGCATCGTCGCCGGGTACGCCAACTTCGTGGTCGTCTACCGGGCGCTGGCGCAGGGCGAGTTCGGACGCTTCGGCCAGTCGCGGCGCGGTGGACGACTGCGCGGTCAGTACGCCTTCAACGTGCCCCAGGGACTGATGTCGCCCGCGCAGTTCCTGGCCATGAAGATGCAGCGTCACATGCACGAGTACGGCACCACCTCGGCGCAACTCGGACAAATCGCCGTCGCCGCCAACAAGCACGCCCAGAACAATCCGCGCGCCGTCATGAACGGCCGGCCGATCACGCTCGAGGACCATCAGAACTCGCGCATGATTGCCGACCCGTACCGGCTCTACGACTGCTGTCTGGAAACCGACGGCGCGGCGGCGATGATCCTCACCACCGCCGAAATCGCCCGCGACTTCACCGACACGCCGGTCTATCTCTCGGCGTCTGTGCAGGGCTCAGGCCACCGCCAGGGCAACGTCGTTGACGGCTTCTGGCACGACGACTTCATGTCTTCCAACTACACGACCATGGTCGACCGGCTGTACACCGCAGCCGGCATGGGGCCCGACGAGATCGACTGCGGCCAGTTCTACGAGAACTTCACCGGACAGGTGTTGACTTCGTTCGAGGATCACAAGTTGTGCGAGGTTGGCGAAGGCGGGCCGTTCTGCGAGGGCGGGCGGCTGGAGGCGAAGCAGGTCGCCGAACCCGACGCCATCCACGCCGGCGAGTTCCCGATCAATACCTCCGGCGGCAACCTCGCCGAGGCCTACACGCACGGATTCAACCTGGCAGTGGAAGCGGTGCGCCAGCTGCGGGGCGACTCCACGACCCCGGTCGACGGCGCCCGCACCTGCATCGTCGCGGCCGGACCTGCGTCCGCGCCGATTTCCTCGGCGATCTTCCGCAACTGATCTAGTACAGGGCGCGCTTCAGGCAATGAGCCGACGGATTCTCTGACGCACCGACAAGACGGTCGGCAACCGCATTCGCGAGGATCGCGCCCAGCTCATTCTGCAGCGCTCGTGACCGAGACCAGGTGAGCCGGCTCTCTTGCATGATCGCGATGACGAACTGCGGCCGGCCACCGAGCCAGGGCGCGTCCAACCAGATCGCGGCGCTGTTCATTCGCACGATCTGTTCATCGTCCTGTTCTTTGTCAGTGTCGGGGTCTGCTTCGGGCGTAAGGTCCGTGTGCGGCTCCGCCGGCTCGATGTCCTCGCCATTGGAGCCTCGGGGATCGTCGCCGACGCCAGTGTTCTGATCGACCGGGCCGGCGAGAATGAAGTTGCCGGTCTTGATCAGCGACTCCCATCCGATCAACCTGCGGGCCGGAATCGTTGCGCCCCAGAGGTGTTGATCTACGGTCTGACGCAGCAGATCGAACCCGTCGGCGCGGACCGGGTCGGGGACCTGGGGCGACTCTGCCAACGCAGCGAACAGCTGCGCCAGATCCACAGGCCGGGACCGACCCGAGCCCCAGCGGTTCTCGTGTTGCAGCGCAGCCAACTCCGACACGCCCAGTCGTTCGTAGTACCGGCTTAGCCCCCGAAGTTCGCCGATCATGCCGAGCAGGGTGTCGACATCCGCGTTCTGCGACCAGGCGATCATGTAGAACAGCGCGTCGCGCTGCAGCCGCGTCAACTCGCGCCCCTGTTCGTGGGCGTCGGTCATGACGGCCCAGGCAATCGCAGGTTTGACCATGCTGTGCATCGCGAACGGACCGTCGACGCCGCCGGACCAGACTGTCTCGGTCTGGAGGTCAACCACGGCGACTCCGACGAGGGCGTCCGATTGCAGGAGTTCGGCCTCCAGGCGCGGCGCGAGCGCGCAGATTGGTGCGTCGGCGCGGGCCGGGAGCGATGAACCGAGCAGCAGGACGAGCACGGAAAGCGACGCGATCCAGCCGGTGCGTGTACGCCGCATGTCAACAGAGCGTATCGCTAGAGATGCGCGTCGCAATGACCCGTTACCCTCCGAGACATGACGAGCAGGCCCGCTCCTGAATTCCTTGACATCCCGTTCTTTCCCGAGGGGATGACGACGCCGGATCCGGAAGACCCGATCAACGGCGGTTACTTTGCCGCCGCTGCTAAGGGGAGACTGGTGGTCCAGGGCTGTGCTGACTGTGACGTCCGGCAGTTCCCGCCGGAACTCAACTGCCACACTTGCTACTCCTTCGACATGGAATGGGAAGAGTCTGTCGGGACCGGAACTGTCTGGTCCTGGGTCGAGATCGTGCATCCCGCCCATCCCGCCTTGCGCGAATTCGGCCCCTATGTGGTCGCCCTGGTTGAACTGGACGACATGCCCGAGATCAAGCTGATGGGCGCGATCGTCGACGCTCCGCTGGGAGGCGAGATGCAGATCGGCGCGCCGGTTCGAGTGGTGTTTGAGCGCACGGCGGACGATCTGGTCCAGCCGCGCTGGCGGATGGCATGACCGCTCAATCGCCGGCGACGAGCGCAGGGCCGCCGACGAATCGTCGCCGCTGGGTGATCCTTCTGGTGCTGGCCGGTGCGCAGATGCTGGTTCAGCTCGACGCGACGATCATCAACACCGCTCTGCCCGCGATCAAACGCGCCTTCGAAATGTCGGAGTCGCAGTCGCTCTGGGTCGCCG
Source organism: Chloroflexota bacterium (assembly GCA_026705105.1). Lineage (GTDB taxonomy): Bacteria > Chloroflexota > Dehalococcoidia > Bin125 > Bin125 > Bin125. The sequence continues at coordinate 4,238 of JAPPBK010000075.1, forward strand.
ACGCCTACATGGTGATCTTCGGTGGCCTGCTGCTGCTCGCAGGCGCGTTGGGCGACCGCTTCGGTCGGCGCAAAACGCTGATCATCGGCATGGGCATCTTCGTCGCCGCCTCGATTGCGGTCGCGTTCTCGCCCGACGCCAACTTCCTGATCGTCGGCCGCGGATTGCAGGGACTCGGCGGCGCGCTGGTGATCCCGCAGACGCTGTCGATCCTGACCGCGGTCTTTCCGCGCGAAGAGCGAAGCCGGGCGATCGGCATCTGGGCCGGCGCGATGGGCTTCGGCATGGCGTTCGGCCCGCTGGTCGGCGGTGTGCTGGTTGACCTGATCGGCTGGGCCGGCGTCTTCTGGGTGCCTGCGCCGATAGCCGCGCTCGCCATGCTCGGCATGGCCGCAGTGCCCGAGTCGCGCTCTCAGTTACACACCAAACTGGACGTACCCGGCGCGATCACCGGCACGATTGCGATGGTCGCGATCGTCTTCGCGATCATCGAGGGCATTCAGAAGGGCTGGACCGACTCGCTGATCGTGGGCTCGTTCGCCGTGGCGATCGTCGCGGCGGTGCTGTTCATCATTATCGAGCGGCGCACCGATCAGCCGCTGCTGCCGATGGCCTTCTTCAAGCAGCGAGATTTCACCGGCTCGATGGTCGGCATGTTCTTCATCATGTTCGCCCTGATGGGCGTGATGTTCTACATCCCGCAGTTCTTCCAGCTCGTGCAGGGCATGTCGGCCACGGAGAGCGGCGCGCGGCTGATGCCGCTGGCGCTGATGATGATGTTCTTCGCCCCGGTCGCGGCGCGACTGTTACCCGTGCTCGGTCCACGATTCATGCTCTTCTGGGCGCCGGCAGTACACGGCGCCGGGGCGTTGCTGATCTTCAGCTTCGTGCTCGATATCGACACGCCCTACTGGATGATTGCTTTGGGATTGGCCTTTCTCGGCATGGGCGGCGCGGGAGGCGCTGGGCGTCGTTGGCGTTGCGTGTACGCCCCAACGCGAGTTCTGACCA
>JAPPBK010000016.1 GCA_026705105.1 Chloroflexota bacterium
CTTCCAGACGGCACAGGGCATGACAATCCTTGGTTCGTTCATATCCGAAGAGGACGACCAGACGTACGTGTGGATCCGACGGTTCCACTCGGAGGAAGAGCGCGAGCGTCTCTACGACGCGGTCTACAACTCGGACTACTGGAAGAATGAGATTGCGCCGAGCGTGGGCGAGATGATGAGTCGGGAGTCAATTTCGGTGAAGCGACTCGAAGCGACCCCGCGATCGCCGATCCAGTAGCGCAGCCGACTTGATGCTGTGACCGCAATCGAACCGGGCGATCCGCTCTTCGCGTTCGACGGCGAGTGCTACGTACCGAGCGAGCGCTCACGCGGTCCCTGGTCGCCGGATGCGCTGCACGGCAGTCCGGTGGCGGCGCTGATCACCTATTGCGTCGAGCGTCGCCTGGACCAACTTGCCAATGAGACAAGCGGACCGGGCGAACCGGTTGGCGGACTGCGGGTGGCTCGGCAGACGATCGAGCTGTTTCGCCCGGTGCCGTTCGCGCGACTGGAGGTAGCAGTCGAGCCGATTCGTATGGGCCGGCGGATTGCGGTGTTCCAGACTCGCGTTCAGAGCGAAGGCAAGCTGTTGACCCAGGCGTCGACGCTGTGCTTGCGGGCCGGGACGGAGCTGGGATCGGTCGGCGCCGAGTTCGCGTCGGAGCCTCCGGGCGCGCCGGAGGAGGCGACGCCCAACCGCGTGGAGCGGGCGGGGAACCGCTGGACGTCCTATCCGGGCACCCTGGAGATGCGGCATGTGGTCCCGCCGGGTGGGGCGGAACCGCCGATCGTCTGGATCCGCACCGATGCGCCCGTGCTGGCCGATGCGCCGTTCACACCGACCGTGCAAGCGGCCAGCATCGCCGACTTCGTTTCGCCGTTCGCCAACATGCAGCCGGGACGCAGCGGATACGTCAACGCCGACATCACGATGCATCTGCACCGCGTCCCGCAAGGTGAGTGGCACTACCTGAGAATCGTGTCGCGGGGCGCACGCGACGGGATCGCCACGGCGCAGGCGGTGCTGGGAGATCAGCAAGGGGCATACGGCGCGAGTTCGGCGGCGAGCTTGATCAATCTGTAGCGAATCCGAGGTCGGAGCCCCCCCCTCTGTCACTACGTGACATCTCCCCCCGCTCCGCGGGGGGAGAGAGGAATGGGCGGATTCCTGCGCTGCGCGGGGGGAGATGGGAGCCTGGGCGGCTGATAGCGGCAAGTTGTCTGGGTCGGTAGTCTCTAGGCATGGCCGGACGCATTGTTGGCATGATCATGGTGCTCACGCTCGCCGGCGTGATCGCCTCGGCGGCGGTGCTGTTGTTCCTGGCGTTCGATGCGGAGGACGAGTCCGGACAGCGGTCGGCGGAGCTGTTTGCGGAGTCGGTGGCTCGCTCGCTGCTCGACGCGGACATCCGTTCGCTGAGCGATGCGGAAGTAAACGCGCTGGTGCGGCTTAATGCGGCCGAGGAGACCCAGGATGAAGCCGCCAACCTGACGCACATCTGGGTGTTTAACCCGGAGGCGAGGCAGGTCGCGGCGTCGGACGGCACGCCCAATGCGCAACGAGCCGAGATCACCGTGGCGCGCCAGGCGATCCGCGACGCGAGCGGAACCGCCGTGAGCACGCTGCCGAACGGCGATTTCGCCGGCACGGCCGTCGTGCGTAACCGGGACGGTGAAGTCACCGGGGCGGTCAGGGTGCAGTTCAGCAGTGATCGAATCGGCAATCACTTCGATGTCTATCGGACGGAGTACGTGATTGGCGTGGTTGCGATTCTCGTGGCGCTGTTGCTGGGGAGCTGGTTCCTGTCGCGGCGCCTGGCGCGGCCGATTGGCCTGATGGTTCGGGCTGCCCACACGGTCGAGATGGGCCGCCAACCGGAGCCAGGCGTGGCGGCGTCGCTGCGCAACACCTCGCTCACGCGGGACGAGTACGGCGAGTTGGCCGGCGTGTTTCTCGACATGGCGCGCGAGGTCGGTGCGCGCGAGATCCAGCTCAATGCGCTGGTCGAAGCGCGCACGGAGGAGCTCTCGGTCAAAAATCGCGAGCTGGAGGATGCGCAACGAGAGATTCGCAACGACCTGGAGATGGCGCACTCGGTGCAGGCGGCGCTGGTGCCGTCGGAGCTGCCGGACGACCCGCGCGCGGGCATCGCGGCCTACATGACGCCGGCGCTCGACGTAGGCGGCGACTTCTACGACGCGTTCATCACCGACGACGGACGGCTCGCGTTCTCGATTGCCGATGTGTCGGGCAAGGGTGTGGCCTCGGCGTTGATGATGGCGGTGGGTCGCGCGGTGCTGCGCAGCGCGGCGAATCAGCATCCCGATCCGAGCGAGGCGATCGCCTCCACGAATGACCAGCTCTGCTCGATGAATCCCAAGGAACTGTTCATTACCGCGTTCTTCGGCGTGATCGACTTGCAACTGGGCACGCTGACCTACGTCAACGCGGGACACGATCCGCCGTACATCATGAGCTCGGGTGGGTCGCCGGAGATGATCCCGCATACCGGAGGGATCGCCCTGGGAGTGCTGCCCGGGCTGTCGTACACCGAGACGACGCTGCCGCTGGATCCCGACGTGACGCTCTTCCTCTACACCGACGGCATCACCGAGGCGGAGAACTCGACCGGTCAGCAGTTTGGTCGGGAGCGGCTGGAGGAGAAGCTGACATCGCTCTCATCGGAAGCGCCCGGGTCGCTGATGGACGACATACTGAGGGACCTGGCGGAGTTCCGGGGCGAGGCCAAACAGTTTGATGACATCACCTGCATGGCCGTTCAGTTCAACGGTGGCGAGGCGTCGCTCGACTCGTACATCCCCGGTCAGGGGGACGCGAGGCTGGCGTCCGGCTGGCGGCGCATGGTGGTGCAGCCGTCACTCGATACCTCGTTGCCGAGGGTCGCGGCGTTCATCGAGCGGTTCGCGGAGTCGGAGGGCTTCGACGCGACGGAGGTGTTCCGGCTCAACCTGGCGCTCGACGAGCTGCTGACCAACACGCTGGAGCACGGATTCCCGGACGAGACTGAAGATGCGGAGATCACAGTTGCGCTGCGCAGCGAAGGCGAGATGGTCGTGGCGCGCTACGAGGACAATGGACCGGCGTTCAATCCGCTGGAGGCGGCCGAGCAGGATACCGAGCTGGAGCTTGACGAACGGCCGATCGGCGGGCTGGGATTGCAGCTCATAGCGGCTTCGTTCGATGCGGTAAGCTACGAGCGAGTCAACGACCGCAACGTCACGACGCTGAGACAGCGGAGGGCGAGCGCAAGCGACGACAGCGAGTAGGTTCGCCAGCGAATCTGCGAACAGCACAGAGGAGTTGCCCAATGGTCGACCTGTACCCCGAGTACGACAACGCCGTACTGGTGCTCAATCCGCTGGGACGAATCGACGGCACCAACGCCAAGGCTTTCGAGGAGGCCTTGCTTGGCCGGATCGACGCGGGCGATCACAACATCTTGATGAACTTCGAGGGGATCAACTACATCTCTTCCGCCGGACTCCGGGTGCTGTTGATGGCAGCCAAGCGGACGAGTCAGTCGGCTGGCAAGCTGGCGCTGTGCGCCGTGCAGGATCACATCCAGGAAGTGTTCAAGTTCTCGGGCTTTTCGGAGATCATCCCGATTCACGATGATCGGCCGCAGGCGCTGAACACGTTCTAGGGCCTGGCCGCTTCTTTCGATTGATGTCCTGAGTCTTCCGCATCTCGGCATCGCGCCGAACGGGTTCCTGCGGGCGCAGGGATTGAGGTTCTGCGTTGCGCCCCCCTCTGCCTTCGGCATCTCCCCCCCCGCTGCGCGGGGGGAGAGAGGAATAGGGCACTTCGCGGTTCTCCCCCCAGCGAAGCAGGGGGAGCCGAGCAGGTCCCTGCGTGAAGCAGGGACTGGGTCAGCTTAGAGGCCGAGTTCGGATTCGAGCCTGGCGATGGCTCGTGAGATTCGGTTGACGAGTTCGTCGGCCTCTTCCAGGTTGGTCGTCAGCGGCGGGGCGAAGGGGATGGCTGCACCGCCTCGGGCGAGCACGCCTTCGTCACGCAGGTACTGGGTGACCCGGGCCTGGATGTTGTCGGCCTCGTCGAAGTCCTCTCCGGTGGCCGGATCCTTCTTCAGCTCGATGACCTGCATCAGGCCGATGCCTCGGGTGTGGTGGATGGTGCGGTGTTGCTCGCGCAGCTGGACCAGGCGCGAGCGGACGTGTTCGCCGACGCGCGCCGAGTTCTCGACCAGGCCCTCGCGTTCGATGATGTTGAGGTTGCCCAAGGCGACGGCACAGGAGACGGGGTTGGCTCCCCAGGTGATGCCGCCGATCGTGCCGTCCTTGCCGGCCTCCTCGAAGGTGCGGGCGATCTCGTCATTGACCAGTGTGGCCGCGATCGGCGAGTAGCCGGATGAAATCTGCTTGGCCGTGGTCATGATGTCGGGCTCGACCTCGAAGTGGTCCATGCCGAACCACTTGCCGGTGCGGCCGAAGCCGTTGATCACTTCGTCGGCGATGAGAACGATGTCATGCTTGTCGCAGATCTCGCGCAGCGTCTGCCAGTACTTCTTGTCGGGCACCCAACTGCCATTGGCGGTCGAGATCGGTTCGGCGATCATGGCGGCGACGGTGCCCGGTCCGGCGGCCATAATCGTGTCCTCGATGGTGCGGGCGCAGAAGACATCGCAGTCGGGGAAGGTCTTCTCGTAGGGGCAGCGGTCGCAGTTGACGTTGGGCACGTGAATCGAGCCGGGCACGAGTGGCTCGTAGGGCGCGCGCATGGAGTAGGCGGCGGCGTTGACCGAGAGCGCGCCGGCGGTCTGACCGTGGTAGGAGCCGATCCGCGAGATGACTTTAAATTTCTCGCCGTTGCCCCGGATGTGGTGGTAGTGCTTCGCGATCTTGAGTGCGTTCTCGACGGCCTCGGAGCCGCCGTTGACGAAGACGGCCTTGCGAATCGTGGAAGGGGTCAACTCGAAGAGCTTTGAAGCGAGCGCGACCGCCGGTTCGGAGGCGTAGGCGAAGGTGTTCTGGTAGGCGAGATTGGACATCTGCTCGTGGGCGATGTCGGCCAGCTCGGTGCGGCCATGACCGACGGCGTTGAGCCAGAGTCCCGACATCGCGTCGATGTACTCGCGGCCCTGGTCGTCGTGGAGGAAGATGCCCTCGCCCTTGCGAATCACGAGCAGTCCGTCGTCGGCGGCGAGGTCGGCGTGGGACTGGGTGGGAATCCAGAGATGCTCAAGCGATTGTTGGCGAAGAGCGG
>JAPPBK010000239.1 GCA_026705105.1 Chloroflexota bacterium
CGCGCCGAATGAGATCGACGGGGTCCTGACACTACCGGCTAACGTGCGGGCTACGGTCATAAAAGCCTCCCTTCCCGAGTTCCGGTCTGCTCCGCAACCTATGAACACGAAGGGCGTGAATGGTTTCACAAGCGTTGCGCGCATGTGTCATTTCGATTGCGCGAACATTTCGGTCGTGTTTCGCAGCCAGTTGCCGTCACTGCCGCGCTTGCCTCTCTCTCCCCCCGCGCGAGCGGGAGGAGATGTCCCGTAGAGCCTGCCACCGCGAAGGCGGAGGGACAGAGGGGGGCACGGCGTCAACGTTGCCAGCGACCTCCGGGGGTTCGATACGATTCCGCTCAGAGCGGAGGCCTCCAATGTCCGAAACGCGCGAGACTCAGGTGCTGGTGATCGGCGGCAGCCTGATTGGTCTGACGTGCTCGTTGCTGCTCTCGAGCCTGGGGATTGAGCACGTGCTGGTCGACCGGCGGCCGCACCCGAGCGACCATCCGCGGGCTCGGCTCTACGACCGGAGGACGATGGAGCTGCTGCGCCGTTTCGGCGTCCAGCGGGAGGTCGAGGCGACCGGCATCGGCGACCTCTGGACGCGCCAGAACCGATGGATTCACAGCCTCACCGGCCCGCAGATCGCCCAGGTGCCGACCGAGTCGTTCCAGATGGCGCCGGTCGACTACAGCCCCAGCATGCCGGTCATGGGTGCGCAGGATCTGATCGAGGAAACGCTGTGGCAGGCGGCGCGCGAGCAGCCGACGGCGGACGTCCGCTACTACACCAGCGCCGAGGACCTGGAACAGGACGCCGAGGGCTGCGTCGCCAATCTGCGCGATCGCGATACCGATCGGGTCGAGCCGATCCGCGCCCGCTACGTCGTCGCCGCCGACGGCGTGCACAGCGCCACGCGCGAGCTGATCGGCTGCCCGCTCGGCGGCCAGACGTTCGACGTCTACATGCAGGACATCCTCTTCCAGGCCGATCTCTCGCGCTGGGTCGGCAACCGGGTTGGTGGGCTGTTGTTCATGCTGACCCGGTACGGCATGGGCGTGTACCAGCCGATGGACGGCACGCTGCGCTGGCGCGTGCAGTTGCCCAACTGGGATCCCGAGCGGGGCGATCTGCCGGTCGAGACGGCGCGCGAGTACATCGTCGAGGCGGTCGGCGTGGATGCCTCCGAGCTCGACCTCGAAATCCAGAGCATCCGGCCCTGGCGCTTCATCGCCGGCCTGTCCAGGCACTTCTCGAACGGACGCATCTTCCTCGCCGGTGACGCGGCCCACGCCTTCATCCCCACCGGCGGCATGGGTAGCAACGCCGGATTCTCGGGAGCGCACAACCTGACCTGGAAGCTGGCCTATGTGCTGCTGGGGCATGCGCACGCCTCGCTGCTCGACACCTACGAGCAGGAGCACCGCCCGGTCGCCGAACACCGGGTCGCGCTCAGCATCGAAAACGGACAGTTGGCGGCAAACATCGTGCGCACCTACATGAACGGCGGCGACATGGCCGTGGCGGAGCGCAACTGTCACCAGTACGGCAGCTACGAAGGCATGATCATGGCTTACGAGTACCGCTCGGCGTTGTGCCAAGCCGAGACGGAGCCGCCGCCTGCCGTCGAGAACGAACACCGCGATTTCGTCCCCGTGGTTCGTGGCGGCCGCCGCGCGCCGCACGCCTGGCTCGATCCGCACCGCACGATTTCGACGCTGGACTGGTTCGGTACCGACTACGTGGTCATGCTCTGCCGCGACGAGCAGGCGGAACAGTCTGCCTGGCGGTCGGCCGTCGATGACTACCGGGCCCGCGGATTCCCGATCCGGATAGAGCAAATGCGGCACGCCGCCAACACGCCCTACGCCGGGTCGGGCGCGGTCGTGGTCCGCCCCGACGGCGTCGTCGCCGCGCACACGACTCTGGGAGACTCCCGCTCGCCGCAGGAGTTGCTGGATCGCTATCTGCCAACGAGGGCCACCCCCCTAGCGACGCTCTTCCCCTCTCCCCCCGCGCCAGCGGGGGGAGAGATGACACTCTCTCGCGCCCGCCCGTGTCGTGATTCGGCTAGCATCGGCGCATGGGACCACGATTGATCAAGGCGCTGACCCGGCTGCAAAACCCGATCTTCACTCTGATGCGCGGGCGGCTGCAGGGGCCGCCGACGCTTCGGCTGTGGACAACGGGACGCGCCTCGGGTCAAGAGCGGGCAGTCTTGCTGCTCTACCTGGATGACGGGCCTCGGGTGATCGTGGTGGCGTCCTACGGCGGGTACTCCGAGCATCCGCAGTGGTGGAAGAACCTGCTGGCCGATCCGCATTGCCGCATCTGGTCCGCGGCGCGCGGGGCGGAGGATGTCGTGGCCTCGGAGCTCGAGGGCGAAGAACGCGAGGCGGTCTGGGAGCGCTTGACGTCGATGTACTCGCCATACGTCGGCTACCAGGAGAAAACGTCGCGTCGGATACCCCTGGTGGCGCTCGCTCCGCGCGAGTCCGACTGATCTACTGATAAGCTGAATGGCATAAGCAAGATGACCGGCGCGAGACGCGCCTACAACTGCGCATTGAGCTGCGCATAGTGCGGCGGAACGTTTGAGTATCCTTCGGCGGCTGTTGAGCAAGTCCCCTGATCCTGCGAACTCCCAAGTCACCCATCCACCCCCACCTCCCTCTCCTTCGACACCTGCAACACCTGCAAGACCATCCATTGGTTCCAACGGCGCAGCGCCTGTTGACGGACGCCCGAAGCGCCGTCGGCGCAAGCGCAAGCCGCGTTCGGCTCGCTCGCAGACCTCGACTCAAGCTCCGGCTCCGTCGCCCGCGCCTGCAAGCGGCGATCGACCACGTTCTCGTTCCGGTCGTCGCCGCAACAGTCGGCGCCCGTCCGGCGGCGGCGCGCCGCCGGCTCCCCAGAGCGCCACGCAGAAGGCCTTGTTGTCCGGCGGCTACAAGCTGCCGGCGCTGGACGAGCTGGACCAGGTCTCAGCAGACGACTGGCCGAGCGCGTTCGGCGATCTCGGCCTGTCGGAACGCATGCTGTCGGCGTTGACCGCGCTCAAGTTCGAGGAACCGACGCCGATCCAGGCGCAGTCGATTCCGCTGCTCCTGGACGGTCACGACGTGGTCGGGCAGGCGCAGACCGGAACCGGCAAGACGGTCGCTTTCGGCCTGCCGGCCGTGCAAGCCTGCAATCCGGACCTGGGCGAATGCCAGGCGATCGTCCTCACGCCGACGCGGGAGTTGGCTCAGCAGGTTGGCTCGGTGCTCGACTTCTTCGCCCGCGCCGGCGGCCTCGAGGCGACCGTGCTTATGGGCGGGCGGCGGTTGTCGGACGACTTCGCCAACCTCGAGCGGCGGCCGCAGATCGTGGTCGGCACGCCGGGACGTGTGATCGATCACCTCGAACGCCGCACCCTGCGGCTCAATCGCGTGCGCATGGCCGTGCTTGACGAGGCCGACCGGATGCTGGACATCGGCTTCTATCCCGACATGCGGCGCATCCTGCGCCGCTGCCCCGACGATCGGCAGACGGCGCTGTTCTCGGCCACGGTGCCGACGCCGATCAAGTCGCTGATCCACCAGTTCATGCGGGAGCCGGAGCACATCCACATCGCACCCGAGACGGCGACGGCGGAGGGCATCTACCAGCGCTACTACGAAGTCGCCGACCGTGACAAGATTCGCGCGGTGGAGGAACTGTTACCCGAACTCTCAGGCCGGACGCTGGTCTTCTGCAACATGAAAGTCACCGTGGACCGGCTGGTCAGGCGGCTGCAGGACCGCGGCCTCAACGCCGACGCCATCCACGGTGACCGCGATCAGCGCAAGCGAGATCGCGTCATGGGCCAGTTCCGCGCCGGCGATCTGCAGTTCCTGATCGCCACCGATGTCGCCGCCCGCGGCCTCGACATTCCCGACGTGCAGCACGTGGTCAACTTCGACCTGCCGCAGACGCCCGAGGACTACGTCCACCGCGTCGGCCGCACCGGTCGCGCCGGCGCAGAAGGTTCGGCGATCTCATTCGTGGGCGAGTGGGACTTCGACCAGCTCGAGAAGATCCTCAAGCTCGTCGGAGACGAGTTGCAGCGCGGCGAGTTGGAGTTGTACGCGTCGGGCTAGGGAATCGTCTGATCTCCCCCCGCCTATGGGCGGGAGGAGAGGGAGATCAGCATCACACCTTGTAGCCGCCGTCGACACTGATCACCTGGCCCGTGATCCCGGCCGACTCCTGTGCGGCGAGGAGCGCGGCCATGGGGCCCAGCTCCTCCGGTTCAAGGACGCGGCCCTGCAGGTTCTCCGATGCGCGCCAGGCGTGGGCCGCTTCGGCCGAGATGCCGGCGGCGCGGCCCATGGCTTCCCAGTCAACCAGCGCCGTGTTGGTCCACCCCGGGCAGAGGCAGTTGACCGTGATGCCGTGCGCCGCCGTGTCGTGCGCCAGCGCCCGCGTGAAGCCCACCAGTCCGTGCTTCGCCGCCGTGTAGGCCAGCACGCCGCCGGAACGCTTGGCGTAGCCCGAGCCGATGTTGATGATCCGTCCGTAGCCGGCATCGCGCATGTGCGGCAGCGCCTCGCGCGTCGTCCAGTAGGCCGAGGTCAGGTTGAGCGCCAGGTTCGCCTCGAACACATCGTCGTCGTGCGTGAACGCCTCCTGCGATCCGCGCACGGGAGCTCCCCCGCCGACGTTGTTGATCAGGATGTCGCAGGCGCCGTAGCGCTCCACGGCGCGTCGGACCGGATCCTTCGCCTGCTCCCGGTCCAGCGCGTCGGCGACCACGGCCAGCCCGGATTGGCCAATCGCCTCGATCTCGGCCACGACCGAGGCAAGCTGTTCCATCGTCCGCGAGGAGACGACCACATCGGCGCCGTGGCGCGCCAGTTCCAGCGCGATCGCGCGACCAATGCCGCGTCCGCCGCCGGTCACGACCGCAGTCCGACTCTCAAGATTAGCCACTTCGCACCACCTTTCAGGACCGACACTACGCACGAGTCGCACGGGCAGAGTAAGAGACGCGTACATGGATCGCCTGGGTCAGTGGATGCGCCAACCTGAACGCTCCCACAGGTCGCGGGCTTCCCGATGTACGTCGGGTCGCGCGGCGATCAGGCCTTTCACGGTTGGCTCGGGCTGGTTGAACTGCAGCGGCTTGCCGTCGATGTCGGTGACCGATGCGCCTGCCGCCGTGAGCAGCGCCGCGCCGGCGGCGAGGTCCCATTCGCTGCGGCGTCCCGGCGTGAAGAC
>JAPPBK010000347.1 GCA_026705105.1 Chloroflexota bacterium
GTCGCTGTTGGCGAGATTGCGCAGCGTTTCGAGGTACTGCAGACCCATTGTGTTGCCGTGGGCAACCTGGGCGGCGACGTTGATCGAGTTGAGGGCGTCGGCGTAGCCCTGCGCTTCCAGGATCTGCGCCTCGCGGTGGCCCTCGGCGCGCAGGATCTGGGCCTGCTTCTCACCTTCGGCCTCGAGGATGGCGGCTCGGCGCTCACCCTCGGCGATGTTGATCTGCGCGTCACGCGAACCTTCGGACTCGGTGATCTGCGCGCGACGGGTGCGCTCCGCCGACATCTGCCGGGTCATCGCCTCGGCGATCGCGGGCGGCGGCTCGATCTCGCGGATTTCAACCGCCGTGACCTTGACCCCCCAGCGGTTGGTCACATCGTCCAGCTTGACCTGCATCTGATCGTTGATGTCGTCGCGGCGCGAGAGCACCTCGTCCAACGTCAGTTCACCGATCACGGCGCGCAGCGTGGTGGTGGCGAGTTGACGCGCGGCGCCAAGGTAGTCGCGCACTTCCAGCACCGTGCGCTCGGGATCCACCACGCGCAGGTAGACGACGAAGTCGACGTCGACGCCGGCGTTGTCGGCGGTGATGTTGCGCTGCGGGGGGACATCGAAGTACTGCTCGCGCATGTCAACCTTGGTGCCCGCCTGGATGATCGGGATGATCCAGACAAGTCCCGGCCCCTTCATCCCCACGTAGCGGCCGAGCTGGAACTTGGCAATGCTCTCGTAATCGCGAACCATGTTGAGAATGGCCATCGGGAGTCTCCTGTCGGTTCCGGGGCTGACGCGCCGCGCCCGGACTGCAGCGAGTATACGTAGGCAGCATGACGCGCCGCTCCTGTCAAATGTACAAGCAGGCGCCGGTCGGGTCGGCGAATAGGCTGTCGGAGTGACCGAACACCGACCGGACTGGCGCGTTCGATTCATGCGCAGCCGCTGGGCTGCCCTGATCGAGTTGTGCCGACCGCTGACCGGCGCATGGTTGATGCTCTCTGCGGCGCTGATGGTCGTTGCCGCGTCGCACGGCAAGCTGGAGCTGGCATTGCCGTTCCAGTACGCCGGGATGGTCGTCACGTTCGCCTACGCCGCCGGCATCATCAACAACGTGCTGGATGCGAAGATTGACGGACGCAGCCGCCTCTGGCGTCCGATCCCGGCCGGCCAGATCACTGCCCGGTTCTCGATCATCGGACTGGTCTTCTGTGTTGCGCTGGGCTCGGCCGACGGATTCCTGATCGACTGGCGAGTGGGCGTGATCGGCCTGGCGATGCTGGGCGCGGCGACGCTGCACAGCTACGCCTGGCGTGGATCGGTGCTTGGATTCGCGCCATTCGCGCTGGTCGGCGTGCTCCTGCCGATCGGCGCGATCCAGGCGGTCGACACACCGTTTCCCAATGAGCACCTGTACTGGGTCGTGCCGGTCGGGGCGCTCGCCGGCATGGCGACGTTTTTCATCTACAAGCTGCCCCAGTTCGAGATGGATGACGAAGACGGCGCGCGTTCGATCCTGCACTGGCTCGGGATCGACATGGCGGTGCCCACCGCCTGGGCGGTCGTGACCGCGGCATTGGCGCTCGCGGCGGCATCGATCAACATCTCGGGCGGCAACCTGGTCTGGCTGCTTGGACCGCTGCTCTACTTCATCTTCATTGGCCTGTTCTGCATCTGGATGATGATGCGCCGCGTCACCGAGGGCCGCCTGTTGATCCAGAGGATGCTCGTCATGCCGATGCTGCCCGTGCTGATCATCTGCTGGCTGGGCGCGGCAGCGTCCTAGACTGCGTTCACACGTCCGACCGTGAACGAAACGAGCAACGCGATGTCCGATATCTTCAGCGTCGACCCGAATCTCCCCGACTGGATCCGCGAGCACACCGAGCAATACCTCGGCTCCGGTGGCGAAGAGGGTCACATGTGGGATCGTCCCGATGGCTCCGGCCCGATTCCCTGCCTGCTGCTCGCCGCCAAGGGCCGGCGTTCCGGCGAGTGGCGCACGCTGCCGCTGATCTACGGCGAGTCGGACGGCGCCTATGTGATCGTCGCCAGCAAAGGCGGCGCCAGGAGCCACCCGGCCTGGTATCTCAACCTTGACGCCAATCCCGATGTCCAACTGATGGTCGGTACGGAGCAGTTTGAGGCGACTGCGCGAACTGCTGAAGGCGCGGAGCGGGACAAGCTCTTCGCGCTGATGGCCAAGGACTTCGACCCGTACCTCGATTATGCAATCCGCGCCGGTGGCGCAGGGCGGCAGATTCCGATCGTGGTGTTGGAGCGGAAGTAGGGGCTGTTAGACGTTGGCTACTTCCGGCAAGGACGCCGGTAGGCCGATAGCGTCCTTGACATCTGCGAGGACTTCGGCGGCGATTACGCGGGCTCGGCGTGCGCCGTCGATCAGGATTTCGTCGACGGCTGCCGGATCGGCAGCCAGTTCTTCGCGACGGGCGCGAATCGGGGCGAAGTAGTCGTTGACCGACTCACTGAGCTGTCCCTTGCAATCGACACAGCCGATCTCGGCGCTGCGGCAGGCGGTCGCAATCTGGGGCTGCTTCTCCGGTCCGAAGAAACCGTGCAGCGTGAAGACGTTGCAGATCTCGGGACGGCCCGGGTCGTTGCGGCGCACGCGTTGGGGATCCGTGATTGCGGTGCGGATGGCCTGGAAAGTCTCTTCAGGCGTCGCGGCAATGTCGACGGCGTTGCCGTAGGACTTGGACATCTTGCGGTTGTCGAAGCCCAGCACCATCGGCGCGCTGGTCAGCTCAGCCTCGGGCTCGGGGAACGTGTCGCCGAAGATGTTGTTGAAACGGCGCACGATCTCGCGGGCCAGCTCAAGGTGCGGCAACTGATCCTCGCCGACGGGCACCTTGTTGGCGCGGTAGAGCACGATGTCGGCGGTCTGCAGCACCGGATATCCGACCAGGCCGTAGTTGACGTTCTCGGGCTGGGACTTGGCCTTCTCCTTGAAGGTGGGCACGTTCATCAGCCGACCGATCGGGGTGACCATCGAGAGCAGCAGGTGCAACTCGGAGATTTCCGGCACATGGCTCTGCGCGTAGAGGATCGTCTCTTCGGGCCGAATGCCGGCGGCGAGCAGGTCGAGCGCCGTCTCTCGGACGTGATCGCGGAGCTGCTCGGTCTCGGTCAGCGTCGTCAGCGAGTGGAGGTCGACGATTGAGTAGATGCACTCGTAGCGGTCCTGCAACGCGACGAAGTTCTGGATCGCGCCGAGGTAGTTGCCGATGTGCTGGCGTCCGGTCGCGCGGATGCCGGCGAATACGCGATCCTGCATGGTCGTGTCCTCCGGAGGGCTACATTTCGTCGGGCGCGTCAACGCCGAGCATACGCAGCGCGGCAGCCAGCGCGGCCTGGGCGGCCAGGGTCAGCGTCAGCCGAGCGGCCGAGCGCTGCGGTTCCTCGGGCACGACGATTCGGCAGGTGTCGTAGAACTGGGTGAAGGCCTGGGCCAGGCTCTGTGCGTAGTAGGTCAGATGGTGCGGTTCGCGCTTGAGCGCCATGTCCTCGACCAGTTCGGGCAGGCGCAGGATCTCGGCGATCAGCACGGATTCCTGGTCGGCGGCCAGCAGGTCGAGGTGGTCGGAGGATGCGGTTAGTCCCGCATCGCTCGCGGTGCGCATCACGCTGGCGCAGCGAGCGTGGGCGTACTTGACGTAGGAGGCGGGATTCTGCCGAGGATCGGCGGAGGCCGCCGCCTCGAGGTCGAAGTCCATCTGCGCGTCGGCTGAGCGCTGGAGCATGAAGAATCTTGCGGCGTCGGCGCCGACTTCCTCGACGAGCTCGCGCAGCGTCACGATCTCCCCGGTGCGCTTGGACATCCGCACCCGCTCTTCGCCGCGGCGCAGATGCACGAGCTGGTAGAGCAGCACCTCAAGCGCATCGCCGTCGCCGCCGACCGCCGAGACGGCCGCCCGGGTCCGCGCCACGTGACCCTGGTGATCGGCGCCCCAGACGTCGATCACGGTGTCGAACCCGCGCCTCAGGAACTTGTCGTAGTGATAGGCGACGTCGGAGGCGAAGTAGGTCGGCTCTCCGGAGGAGCGAATCAGGACGTTGTCCTTGTCTTCGCCCAGGTCCTCGGCGCGGAACCAGACCGCGCCTTCCTTCTCGATCACGAACGACCCGTCGCGCAGCCGGTTCATGGCGACGTCGTAGGTCGAGGCGCCATTGGCCGCCTCGAAGAGGGCGCTCTCTCGCTGCCAGTGATTGAACTCGACCCGCAGCATCGCCAGGTCTTCGCGAATCTGCTCAACCATCAGCTCCAGGCCGCGTTCGGTGAGGTCGGCGGGCGGATCGTCGCTGCTCTCCAGCCAGCGCTCGCCCGTCTCGTCCTTGAGCCTCGCGGCGAGATCGATCATGTAGGCGCCCTGGTATCCGCCGTCGGGCAGCGGGACTTCGCGTCCGAACTGCTGCTGATAGCGAGCGAACAGGGTTCGTCCAAACAGCCGGATCTGCGCACCGGCGTCGTTGATGTAGTACTCGCGCTCGACCTCGAACCCGGCCGCATCGAGCACCGAGGCGAGGGCGTCGCCCAGCACCGCGCCGCGCCCGTTGCCGACCTGCAAGGGGCCGGTCGGGTTGGCGGAGACGAACTCAACCTGGACTCGCTGACCTGCGCCGACTTCGGTCCGCCCCCACTCGTCGCCGGCCTCAATCACCGCGAGCAGTTGTCCTCGCTGCCACTCGGGATCGAGTGTCAGATTGATAAACCCGGGCGGGGCGACATCGACCTCGGCGATCGGTTCGGTGCGCAAGATGCGCTGGGCGATCGCCGAAGCCACACCCATCGGCGGCATCCGCACGGCGCTGGCGAGCCGCAGCGCGACATTGCAGGAGTAGTCGCCGTGCTCGCGTTCTTTGGGACGCTCGATGCGCAGCTCGATCGGTGGGATCGGCGGCAATGCGCCGTCCGCCTGGGCCAACTCCAGGGCGTTGCGGACCAGCTCTCCAACCAGCTCTCGCGTTGCACGCGCCATGATCTCGTTGCTCTCCTGAACTGTCAGATCGCCACTGTACGGGCCAAACGTCCAAAAGAGCAGGATATCGGGCGGTATGGCGGCGGGGGGGTGCCCCCCTCTGTCACTCCGTGACATCTCCCCCCGCGTCGCGGGGGGAGATGAAAGTGCTAGTGCACGGCGGTTGCACCGGAGATGCTCCAGGAAGAGGGCGTCGTCTTCGACCGCCGGGGCCGCATCGACCTGGAAC
>JAPPBK010000433.1 GCA_026705105.1 Chloroflexota bacterium
GGTGTAGTTGAGCCAGTCTTTGTCGCGGGTCTCCTGGTCGCAGTAGCCCTCTTCCAGCGCATACTGCATGAGACGGTCGGTGAACGGCCCAATCGCCGCGCCGAACAGATAGGTGATCGCGACATGTCCGTCCTTGCAGGGCCAGAAGAGGCGGATTTCGAGCGGACCAAGGGCAGCGCCGACGGCGGAACGTTCAAACTGTCCCGCGTTGTTCGCGGCGGCGACGATCCCGGACTGCGTCGCCTGCGCGTACGCGGCTTGAGCGGAGACGTCGACGAATTGTCCGAGCCCGGAGCGCTCGCGCTCGTGTAGTCCCATGAGCACGCCCAACGCGGCCTCTGCGCCCGCATGAAGCGCAGTCTGCGGCAATCCGACCCGAAGCGGCGGACGGTCCCGGTCGCCGCTCTGGATCATCGGTCCTGCTGCGGCCGCGACGGTGATGTCGGTGGCGGCCCAGCCGGCCTTGGGTCCGGTTGAGCCGAACGGCGTGATCGCCGCGTAGATCAGCCCGGGATTGATTTCGGAGAGTGCGTCGAAGCCGATGCCGAGCGCGTCCATCGCGCCGACATCGGCGGATTCGATCACGGCGTCGGCGCTGCGTGCCAGTTCAAGGAGTCGCGCGCGACCGACCTCCGACTCGAGGTCCAACACCACCGATCGCTTGCCCCGCGCGTAGGACTGCCAGGTCAGGGAATCTTCGATGCCACCATCGCCGAAGCCGTCGGCGAACGGCCCGCGCCGGCGGGCGGCGTTGCCGGAGGGCGGCTCGATGGCGATCACGTCCGCGCCCAGATCGGCCAGGATCATCCCGCCGATGAGGCCGCGGTCGTCGGTCAGGTCAAGCACTCGAACATCGCTGAGCACGCGTCGCCTCCTCCTTCGAAGCCGTCGGTTAGGCGGAGACTAGCGAAGCGTCAGGGCATCGTGGGGTGGGGCGACTCTGAGACGGGATGCGGGTCAGCCCAACGCCCAGGGCGCGGTGAGCAGCGTTGCCGCCTCCGACTCGACGGCGCGCTCGGCCTCCAGCAGCGCGGTGCGTAGATTGCCCGGATGCGTCTCCAAGGCCTCGGCCAGTCCTCGAGCAGCCGCCTGGTGCAGCGAGGTGCCGACGTTGATCTTTGCCACACCCAGTTCGACCGCGACGCTGAGCTCGTGTTCCGTCAGTCCGCTCGCCCCGTGCAACACGAGCGGGGTCGAGACGGCCTCGCGAATCGCTCGCAGTCGCTCAACCTGAAGTCCGCCGGCGGCGGGGCCGCCGTGCGTGTTGCCGACGGCGACGGCGAGCCAGTCGACGCCAGTCTCGGCGACGAAGTGGGCCGCCTCCTCGGGGTCGGTTGCCGCCGCCTCGCCGATCGTGACGCCGGCCTCGTTGCCGGCGACATGCCCCAGTTCGGCCTCCAGCGGCAGGCCCGACCACTGGACCAGGCCCCTGGCCTCGCGAGCAAGCGTGAGGTGCTGGTCGAATGCCAACGTCGAGCCGTCGATCATCACTGAACCGAACCCGGCGTTGATCGCCAGGCTGAGTTCTTCCAGGGTGTCGGCGTGATCGAGGTGTAGACCGACCTCGGCCTCCGAGTCCTCCGCGACCTGGCGGACGGCTCGCGCGGCCAGATCCGCTCCGCCGATCAAGGCGAGGCCCGACCTGTTGAACTGCACCAACAGCGGTCGGCCCTGCTGCTCGGCTGCGCGCACGACCCCGCGAACCATCTGGATGCTGGAGACGTTGGCACCGACCACCGCGCGACCCTCGTCCAGGGCGCGCGCGACAAGTGGACCGGGCTTGACGATCGGCATGGCTGCAGTGTCCCACAGCCGACCTCGAGTGGCTTGTTACTCTCTGTAGGCTCAGCAGGTCAGCGGCGAGCGTGGAGCGACTGCGTGGGACGGTTCGGTGGTCACGGCGAGTTGGCAACGCTCGAGGACGACGTGCTCGTCACCATCTCGTTGGACGGCAGGCTGGACGCGTTCAATGTCCTGGTGCTGCGTCACCAGGGTCGAGTACGAGCGACCTGCCGAGGTATCGTTGGCATGGCCGACGCCGACGATCTCATGCAAGAGACGTTCATCAAGGCCTGGGATCGGTTGAGCACCTACAAGCAGCGGGGCAAGTTCCCGGCCTGGCTGGGCGTGATCGCGCGGCGCTCGTGTTTCGACCACCTGCGCCAGCGGCAACGCCGCCCGGCGACATCGCTGGATCGGCTGACCGGACTGCTCGGCGACCAGTTCGCGCCCGAAGCGGGGGATCGCACGCTCGATGAGCACATGCTCAATCTCGAACTCAGCGCTGCCCTGCGCGAGGCGCTCGACTCGTTGCCCGACGAACAACGCCGCGCGGTCTTCTATCGCGATGTAATGGACATGGAGTACGCCGAGATCGCCGACGCGACGGGATGGTCGATGGGCACCGTGAAGTCACGCATCAGCCGCGGTCGATCGGCGATGCGCGACTTCATCCAGCAAAACAGGGAACAGGCAGGACCATGATCTGCGCCGCCGCCGGGATGCCGACGGGAACCTATCCCCTCGCTCGTGCGTCTAAATTTGTAGACGAAGAAACCGGCAATCGCTCCGTCCCGCCGGGACGCCGCGATGCTGGAACCGGGTTGACGTGATGTTTGGTCGGCAGCTCTGGCAACTGCTCGGACGCCGTGACTGGCGCGGCGATGTCTCTGCCTACCTCGACGACGAGCTGACACCGCGCGAGCGGGAGCGAGTCGAAGCCCGGCTCGCCCGCTCGGACGAGATGCAGGCGTATCTCGATGACCTGCGACAGATGCGGACGGCGCTGAGCGCGTTCGCCGCCGAGCCGGCCCGCGCGCCATTCCAGATCACGCCCGAGATGCTCGCTGCGCAGACGGCTGAGCCCTTGCGCGTGAGCAATCTCGAGCGCGCGCTGCGGCTCTCGATGACCACCGCCGCCGTCGGCGTCGCCACTTTCAGCGCCGTGCTGATCTTCGACGCGGTCGACCGCCCGACGGTGACCTTCACCACGACTGCCGCCGGCGACGCACAGGCCGACGTGCTCACGGCGCAGGCGGCCGCCGAGCGCGCGCCGCTCCAGGAGCGTGCCGCAGGCGCGGACGGCACGGCGGTCGCCGTCGTGTCGATCGCGTCGTCCGAATCGCAGGAGGCGACGCAGGCCGTTATGCAGGCGGCCACACAGTCGGAGGGGGCCGAGCAGGTCGCGCAGGCCGAAGAACCCGAACCCGCCGACCAGACGACGGCAGCGGCATACCGCCCGGAGAGGGACGAGCAGGCGAGCCAGGAACAGGCTTACCTGGAGCAGGCGCAGGCCGAGGAACAGGCGGAGGAAGAGAACTGGCAACAATCGGCAGAGGAAGGGGCGGAGTCCGCGCAGGCTGAACACCAGCAGGCCGCGGCCGATCCGTCGCGGCGCGCCCTCAATGCCGGAAGCTCGAACAACGAGCGGGAGGAGCAAGAGGTCAACGCCGAGGACGTGATCGCCAAGCCGGAGGAACAGCCCGCTCAGGCGGCCGCGCCCGCCGAGGCGGCGCAGGAGGACGCGGCGCCGCCCGCGATCGAGTCCGCCGACAACGCAGGAGCAAGCGAGACGATGGAGACCGCGGAGTTGGGCGGATCCGGCGATGGAGCCGGCCAATCTCAGGAGGATCAGGCGGTTGCCGACGCTGGGACTGCAGCCCAGTCCCAGGCTGTGGCATCGTCGGCGCGGGCGGTCGAGTCCGAATGGCCGTTGCCGCAGCGACCACAGTCGAGCAGCGTGCGCCTGGCCAGCGATCCGTCCTGGGAAGTGCCGCTTCAGATAGCGCTGGCGATTGTGGCGTTCGGGTCGCTGCTGGCCTGGATCCTGCTGACCGTCATGGATCGTCGCCGGCAGACATGAGCGCCCGACCCCCGCGCGCCTCGCGACACATGGCGCGCGCCTTTGAGTTGGCCCGCGCGGTGCGAGGCACGACTAGCCCCAATCCGGCCGTGGGCGCGGTGATCGCGCATGGCTCGCAGATCGTCGGAGAGGGCGCCACGCAGCCTCCGGGAGGGCCGCACGCCGAAGTGATGGCGTTACGCCAGGCGGGAGAGCTCGCGCGCGGCGCCACGTTGTACGTCACGCTCGAGCCCTGCGCGCATGTCGGGCGGACGCCTGCCTGCACGGAGGCGATCATCGAGGCGGGGCTCGTCCGGGTGGTGGTCGCCGTCGGCGACCCCGACCGGCAGGTCTCGGGCCGCGGTCTGGGCCAACTACGCGAGGCCGGAATCGAGGTCAGTCTGGGCGACGGAGCCGCGCTGGGCGCAGAGCACTACGAGGCGTACGCCCATCATCGACGCACCGGGCGACCGTTCGTGACGGCCAAGTTCGCCGCCTCGCTGGACGGACGGATCGCGTCGACCAGCGGCGACTCACGCTGGGTTTCCGGAGCCCAGACCTTGCGCTGGGCGCACCGCAACCGCCCTCTGTTCGACGCCATTCTGGTCGGCGTCGAGACGATCATTGTTGACAATCCCCAGCTCACCGCAAGGCCTGAACGCTGGCGCGGTCCAATCCCGCAACCGCTGCGGGTCGTGCTCGACAGCCGCGGCCGCACTCCGCTCGAGAGCCGGGTGTTGCAGGGCGCCGATGCGTCATCCACGCTGATCGCCACGACCGATGCGGCGGACGACGACTGGCGAACGAGCATCGCGCACGATGGTGTGCACGTCGCAGTGTTGCCGGCGGATGCCGAACACGGCGGCCGCGTGTCGCTGCCGGCGCTGTTGGAGCTGCTCGGCCGGGAGCATGGAGTCGTCAACCTGCTGGTCGAAGGCGGCGGCGAGGTGCTCGGCTCCTTGTTCGATCAGCGCCTGATCAACAAGGTGACCGCCGTCGTCGCGCCGATGATCATTGGCGGCGACGCCCAGACGGCAGTGCGCGGCCGCGGCGCCGAACGAATGAAGGACGTCTTACGGCTGAACCGCATGACGAGCGAGCGACTTGGTTCCGACCTGCTGGTCACGGGCTATCCGGTGCATCCCGAACGGGAGCTCCAGGTCCGCGTGCGGCCTGCGGGACCGGACGACGTAGAGGACATCAATCTGCTGATCGCGTCGCAACTCCATGCGCATGCGCCGGGTGCTGAGGCGCTGCTTGCGGCGGCGCGGCTCGGCGAAGCGGTCGTCTGGGTGGCGGTAGCGCCGCCGGCGCACGTCGACGCCGGGGCGGTCCCGGCAGGCAGCGAGGAAGTGCTCGGAGTCGCTGCGATCGCGG
>JAPPBK010000175.1 GCA_026705105.1 Chloroflexota bacterium
GCCGATCTGTTCGGTTCCCACAAGCCTACCAGCTAGCGTCCCTTCATTGAGCCGCCGAGATATCAAAGCTGGCGCGGAGGAAGTTGACCAGGTCCCAGCGCTCCTGATCGGACAACTGCGGCGACCAGGCCGGCATGCCAGTGCCGCGAATACCGTCGGTGATCCAGGCGTACAGCACGCCGTCCGGATGGAAGGGCACATGAACGGTGAAGTTGGCCGGCGGCGCTGGCAGCGTGTCGGCCAGTGGGCCGTCGCCCGCGCCCTGTTCGCCGTGACAGGAGACGCAGTTGCGGGCGAAGAGCGCCTCGCCGCGCTCGATCGATTCCTCCGTGCGCACCACCGGATTGGCCAGCGTGCGGCCTGGTTCCACATGGAGTCCGGTCAGCAGGACGACCGCGACGATCAGCCCCAGCACGCCGCCGACGAAGGCGGCGTCGCCGCCGCGCGGTCCCCAGCGGGCGCGGATCTGACGCCGATTGAGCCAGGCCAGCGCGGCGATCAGGAACGCCCAGAGCGCGCCGACGCCGTTCCAGTCCATCTGTGTCAGCGGCAGGGCGAGCGCGCCGCCGCGGTCGGCGGCGAACGGCGACGCCTGGTATCCCGACTCGACGTTGCTGCGAACTCCCGCAATCAGATCGTTGCCGGATGCGCGGCGCATCTCCATCTCGACGGTCCACTCGCCGGGCAGGCCAAAGTATGCGCCTTCGAGCTGGAATCGGCCATCTGCAAGTTTGGTGGTCGCGACGGTCACCGGCCCAACGCTGCGGTCCTGGTAACGGAAGCGCAGCAGCATGACCTCCACGGGGTTCTCTTCCGGCGCATCTACAGTCGCGGTCCAGGTGTTGAACCCGACCAGGTTGGGCGAGATCTCCAGTGAAACCACGACTTCGCCGCGGGCGACCATTTCGACGATCGTGTTGTCCTTCTGCTCGACCTCGGGCTGCGCGCTCGCCGGCGAGGGAAGCTGAGTGAGCACGCCGGAAACGGCGATCACCGCGAGTCCGAGAAGCACCTCGGCTCGCATCATGCGGGAGAATCTGCGGACCAGGACGGGGTCCGAGCCGGAGGCGGCCGCGTCGCGGGGCCGCAACAGGAATGCGTTGGCGGCCGCGGCGGCGAAGAGCAGGGCGAGCAGCATCAACTTGACGATGAAGGCTGTGCCCCAATCAGTCTCGACGATGCCCTCGATGTCGGGAATCTGGATCAGCGCCGAGAGCAATCCTGCGGCGACGACGATCGGGACGAGAAGCGCGGCTACGACTGAGAATCGCCGGACAGATTGGATCCGACTCTCGGGATTGCTGCGGATCACGATCAGCAGCGCGGCGAGTCCGCCGATCCAGACGGCGACCGCCGCCAGGTGCAGCGCGTCGAACAGGGTGCCCCAGATCCAGCCGGAGCCGATCGCCGCGCCGTGCGAGATGGCAGCCGTGGAGGCGAGCCAGGCGATAGCGAGGACTGCCAGGATGTGGAGGAGGGAACGCCCCCCTCTGTCGCTCCGCGACATCTCCCCCCGCTCCGCGGGGGGAGAGCGGAGCATGCAGAAGGAGAGGATCAGGGCGGCGAGGATCAACGCGTACCAGCGTTGTTGCAGCCAGAGTCCGTTGCGGCTGTCGAAGAGGACATCGCCGAGGAATCCGAAATCGCCGAGTCGCAGCGCGCCGGCGATTGCCTCGTAGCCGGTCGCGGCGAGTCCCACAACGACGGCCAGCGACATCAGCGGCATGAGCGTCGCCATCGGCGAGGGCCGCAACAGCGCGGACATGAACACCGCCCCGACGAACAGGACGAGCGCGCCGAGCCCAATCGCCTTGACCACCGAGTCGGCGGCGACCGGCGGGCCGGGACGGTTGAGGTCGACCACGACGCCGCTGCCGGCAGGGGCCGAGCCGTCGGGGTTGAGCACCGAGAACACGTAGGAGCCGGTCCAGGTGTGGCCGTCGACCTCGGAGAGCGTCTCCCAGACCACCGTGTAGACGCCTGGATCAAGCCGCAGCACGCGAACGCTCATCTGCGTGGGCACGGCGTCGGAGAACTCGGTCTCGCCGATGTCGCGTCGCTGACCGCCGCTGTCCAGGACCTGGACGGAGCTATGGCTGCGCTGAAGCTGCTCGGTCATGAACAGCGTGATCCGGGTCGGCGACTCGCGCAGCGAGGCGTTGATCGGCGGGTCGGCGCGGGCGAGCAGCGCGTGCGCCTCGGCGTCTCGCGTCGCGACGACCAATACCGCAGCCAGCACGGTCAGGGCCGCTGTTCCGAGCAGCATGAGGCTCTTCATTGCGCCGCGTCCGGTAGCTCGAAGACCGCCTCGCGGATCGCGGCCCACTCCTCGTCGCTGATGGTTCCCACCCAGTCGATCCAGCCATGAAACTCGCCTGGCGCAACGGCGTACGCCGGCTCAGGAGAGGTAGTGGAAATCAGGTAGGCGCCGAACGCGCCAAAGACCAGCGCGTGGCGGCCGTCCTCGGAGAGCGTGAAGTCGGGCTGGTCCTCGCCGAGCGCCGCAAGCTGCCGCAGTTCGCCAGTCGCCAGATCGAAGCGCCAGATGTCCTCGGGCCCATTCAGTCCCAGCGCGAGCGCCGAGACCTGCGGAAGGTACTGGCCGGCGGAGAACAACACGCTCCCGCCGTCGGCGCTGAATCGGGGAATGCGAAACGGTCGCGGCTGCCAGGACCGCTGCGGATCGAGGACCGTCTCGGAACCATCATCCAGCCGCCGAACAACAAGGTGCGGATCGCCGCTGTACGGCGAGCTGACGAACACGATCCGCGAGCCGTCGGGATCAATGGCGGCATCGCGGGCATCTTCACGCAGGAGATCGAGCGTCTCGTGCTCGAGGTACAGTCGCTTCACGCTGATCGGCGCGCCGACCGGCTCGTGCGTGAAGATCAGGGCCTCGCCATCGGGTGTCCAGCGCGGGTTCCAGACGAATTCGGCGGCGCCGTCTCGCGCGAGGACGACTCGCTGCGCCGGGTTGTCGATGTTGGAGACCGCCAGATCCGTGCCAATGGTCGTGCCCTCTGCGTGCGTGAGCTGGAACACGACGTAGGCCACTCGGGTTCCGTCTGGCGAGATGGCGGGATGGAGGAGCTGCTGGTCTTGCCCTGCCGCGATCAGCAGACGCGGTCCGTTCTCGTCCTGGATCCAGAGATCGACACCGACCGTATAGACCAGCAGTCCCGGCACGGGAATGCGGCGCTCGGGAAGGTCGGGTTCGCTCGCTCCGCCGCAGCCGACGAGCAGAATGGCGAACACGGTCAGAGCGGCAGAAAGGCTGACGGCGTTGCGCATCAGTCAACCCGCCTGCGTTGACCCAGGCGGTAGCCCAGCGCGCCAACCAGGACCACGCCCGCAGAGACGCCTACGGCCAACCAGATCATCGGGCCTGCGCCCAGCGAGACATCGTCACTCTCTGCCGAACGCACTACGACAGGCTCCGCATCCAGGGTTGCGGTTTCCTCTGGCTCTTCAGGTTCGTCGCCCGGATAAGTGACCAGCAGATCGCCGGCAATCTGCCGATCGTCGCCCTGTTCGGCAGCCGTCGGATCGCGGGTCACATAGAAGGGATACGAGCCCGAGTCTTCATCGCCGTCTTCAGCCGACAGATTGGTCCACGAGACCAGGTAGCGGCCGGGCGCGAGCCGGCGCCTGACATCAGCTGTCATCAGCTTGCGATCGTCGTTGCCGATGCGTGCATCCGAGAGGTCGATCGCTTCACCCGAGTCGACGTGGCGCAAGCTAATCTCGTTAGCCCCTTCGCGGCGGAACAACTCCTGGGTGAAGCGGATGCTGATTACGTCCGGCGACTCCGACAGGACCTCGGCGAAGCCGGGCGAGGACGACTCGTAGGCGGCGTGCGCCGAGGCCTCGGGAGCGGCGAGCGCCATCGCCGCCGCTCCGACCAGCACCGCGATCAGCAGCCGGTTACTCGTGTTCGTCGTGATCGCCGTGATCGTCGTCATCGCCTTCATGCTGCATCTGATCCTCGCTGTGATCATCATGCTGCATCTCGTCTTGATGATCGTCGCTGTGACCTTCGTGTTCGTGCTTCGGCGGTTCCAATCCCGCGAGGGCAGGGACCGCGGGCAACGAATCGTTGCTCAACCACGCCTCGAGGGTGGCCTCGAAGGTGTGGGCGAGCGCGTGCGTGATTCGTGAGGGTTCGGAGGCCGCCTCGGCGTCGTCGTTGCGCATCGCGGCGAGCAGCGAGTCGACCCAGTCGGCATACTGCTCGACATGCGCGTCGAGCTCGACGGGCCATTCCACCCAATCGAGGGTCTCGCGGGCGCGCGTCGCCCAGATCACGGCATCGGCCGGGATGCGGCCCTCGTTGCGGATCGTGCCGTCGTGATGGTGGTAGCGCAGCGGATCGAGCGGCTCCAGGGCGGCGATGATCTGCGCGCGCTGTGCGGATTGGGCAATGGAGGCGGATTCCGACTCGATGCGTTCGACGGCGTCGGAGTCGGCGCCTGCGCATGCGCCGGCCAGGGAGGCCAGCGCTGCCAGGACAATCAGGGTCGGGAGGAGTTTCACTCGATTCAAGGTGCCACACTTTCACGCCGCGGGTATACCCGCGGTACGGCAGTCATTCCTGTTGTGCAGTGGCCAATGGGCCGGTCAGGCGATGTGCGGCGGAGGCCTGATCGTTGGACGCAGGGCGAGGCGCGAAGTCGCCGGCGCGCGGGCCACCGCGGCGAGACTCAACGCGACGCGCTGCTCGTTGGCGTGGTGAGCGATGCCGATGTCGGCAGCGTCGGCAGGAGCGTTCTTCGCTGGTTGCGATGCGTCGGAGGAGATCAGGTGTGAACTGCGGTCCGCAGAAATCGTGCAGTCGGAGATTTCCAGGACCGACAGGCGAACCTGGGTCTGCGCTTCATTGAGGTCAGCGGTCGCTCGCTCGAACTGTGAAGCCGCCGTGCGCAGGAGCACGGCTATGGCCACTGCGGCAACGAGTCCGGCGAACATGAGGGAGCGGCGCGTCATGTAGTCTCAGTCTATGCCGCGTCCGGGCCGACGGACGCCGCCACCTGCAACAACTCTCGAGGACGACACCATGTATCTGGCCATGAACCGATTCAAGGTCAACGTTGAGCGCGAAGCGGACTGGGAACAGATCTGGAGAGAGCGTGAGACCTATCTCAGTGAGGTCCCGGGCTTCGTCCAATTCATGCTGCTGCGCGGCGCGGAGCCGGGCGACTACATCTCATACTCAGCC
>JAPPBK010000366.1 GCA_026705105.1 Chloroflexota bacterium
GAACGCCGACGGCCCCGGCGTTCATGTCCTGGCCCCAGAGCAGGAACTCAATCGCGTGCCAGCCGGTCGAGACGTTCTCTTCACCGCCGGCCTCATTGAGGTCGATCAACAGGTCGGTTGAAATCACGGGATACTCGTCAACCATGTTGACGATCCCGGAGTTGGCGTTGCCTTCGACGTAGTCGACGTAGGATTCGTCCATCGGCCAGGCGTTGAGCTGGCCTTCGGGACCATCTTCCTCGTTGTCGATCGGGCCGTCGTAGAAGCGGTAGGCCTCGGTCGGGCCGTAGTCGTCGCGAGCCGTCAGCCAGGCCCGCTTGGCGCCTTCCAGCGTGGCCGGCGTCGGGTTGTCGAGGAAGGCGTGGATCGACTCCCTCATAATGACTGCGCTATTCAGGCTCAGCACGTAGGTGTGATGGACCCCGTCGGCGTAGTGCTCGACCACATCCGAGGCCGAGACATCCGGCGCGTCGTCGCCGGAACAGGCCGCAAGGGCGATGGCGGCGATCAGCGGGATTGCCAGGACCGAGTACTTGAACCGCGACAGGCGGCGAATCCGAGCGTGCATGGGGGAGGCCTCCTCTGGGGAATGGGATAGAGTTCGCTCTGTGAGAGATACTACAGATTCTTGCAATCTATGCAACTTTATGAAGATTTAGAACCAATCGGGGTAAGTTCTTGCGAGGAGTCCAGTGAGCGGCGCGAATCGCGAGGCAGACGCCGACCGCAGGCGCCGATCGGTCAGAAAGCGATACCCCACCATGGCCACAGCAAAGGCCCTGATCAGCGAGCCGGTCGTCCAGTTCGTCTTCTTCAAGCTCGATCCGGCCTGGCGTCGTCTCGACGCCGAGACTCGGGCGGACTACCGCGAACAGTTCCTTCGCGCGCTGGGCGAGACCAAGAGCCTGGTTCCGTTCCACTCGTTCAGCCTGATGGGCATTCGCGCCGACGCCGACTTCATGCTGTGGCGCTCGTCCGACGGTCTTGAGTCGCTCGAAGAAACGCTCAGCCGGTTGCTCACGACCGATTTCGGCAAGTATCTCGAGGTCAGTCACTCCTACTTCGGCCTGCTGCGCCGTTCCACGTACGGCCAGGCGCGGACCGAGCAGGACCACGCCGAAGAAGCGCCGGACAAGCAGCGCTACTTCATCCTCTATCCGTTCACCAAGACAGTCGAGTGGTACCTGTTCTCCCGCGAGGACCGCGGCAAGATGATGGGTGAGCACATCAAGGTTGGGCGCGCCTACCCCAACATCTCGCAGATCCTGCTCTACTCGACCGGGCTCGGCGACCAGGAGTTCGTGGTCGGCTACGAGTCGGAATCCCTGGCCGAGTTCCAGGACCTCGTGACCGACTTGCGCTCGACCGAGGCGCGGCGGCACACGCTGCAGGACACACCGATCTTCACCTGCGTCCACCGCTCGCCTGAGCGCATCCTGGAACTGCTTGGCTGATGTCAACACGCAAGGCACACACGGCACTCAAGGCACGCAAGGGCGTCCTGCTGATGGCGTACGGCACGCCGGGCAACCTGGACGAAGTCGAGCCTTACTACCGAGACATTCGCGGGGGTCAGACGCCACCGCCCGAGGCTGTCGCCGATTTGACGGAGCGCTACCGCCGCGTCGGCGGCAAGACGCCGCTACTGGAGATCACCAGGCGCGTGGCGGACAAACTGGAGCAGCGGCTGAATCAGGGCAGCGACGACAGTCGCTGGCGCGTCTACGTCGGGATGAAGCACTGGCATCCATACATCGCTGACACGATCGACGCGATCGCCGCCGACGGCATCGATGAACTCGTGGAACTGCCGCTGGCGCCGCACTACTCGATGCTCAGCATCGCCGGCTACGAGAAGCTTGTGAAGCAGGCGCTCGATCGGCTCACCGAGCCGCCGCCGACCCGGTTCATCCAGAGCTGGCATGCCAACCCGCGCTTCATCAACCTCATCGCGGGACGTATCGACAATGTCCTCGCCAAGATCGATGCGGACCCGGCCGATGTGGAAGTCGTGTTCTCCGCGCACAGCCTGCCGGCGCGGATCGTCAACTCCGGCGACCCGTATCCGGACGAGCTAATCGAGAGCGCCGCCGCCGTGGCGCGAGCGGCCGGCGTAACATCCTGGCGCTTCGCCTATCAGAGCGCCGGCAAGACGCCCACGCCGTGGCTCGGACCGGACATTCTCGAGGCCATTGAGACGATTGCCGGGGAAGGCCGGCGACACATCCTCTCCGTGCCCTTCGGTTTCGTCTGCGACCATCTCGAAATCCTCTACGACATCGACATCGAAGCCATTGACCGAGCCGCCGAGTTCGGAATCAATCTGTCGAGAATCGACATGCCAAACGATGACCCCGAGTTCGTCGAGGTGTTGTTCGACCTGATCATCAGCGGCTCCGGCGCGAGAGTGTCCGAACTGAATCCCTAATCCGCTAGTCAACCAGCTATTCGCTTCACCTGTCCTCTCCTGTTTATTTCACATTTTGTGATACACCAGTACTGGTTCGGCGCTTTGAGAACATCATCACGTAGGACGAGGCCAATGCGACGAGTCACGATCGGAATCTGGCGAGTAGGGCTGTTGATTGGCCTGATGCTTGGCCTCGGGTTGGTGTTGGCGGCCTGCGGCGATGACGAGCAAGCGCAGTCGTCCACCGAGGCGCAGCAGCAGACGACGCCGGAGGCGCAGCAGGAACAACCTCTTCAAGAATCGGCTGCCCAAGAACAGACCCAGCAGGAGCAGTCAGCTCCCGCGCAGCAACAGCAACAACAGGCAACCGATTCGCTGGCCCATCAGCAGGCTGAGGAACAGTCCGAGGCCGCAGACGCGACCCAGCAACAGAGCGCGGCCGATCAACAACAAACCGCGCAGCAGGCTTCAAGCCAGGACCAGCAAAGTCAACAGCAGGCCATGACGCCGGAGGAGGCGGTGCCGGAAGGCACCCGTTTGATCACGCTGTTCGGCGACCTCACCGAGATTGTCTACGCGCTGGGCGTGGAGGAGTTCCTGGTCGCGCGCGACACGAGTTCGATCTGGCCGCGAGTAGTGGAAGACCTCCCGAATCTCGGCTTTGCCGGCGCGCTCAATGCCGAGGCGATCCTCGGCTTCGAGCCGACCCTGATCATCGGCACGCCAATGGCCGGCCCGCCGGAGGTCTTGGAGCAGTTGCAGCAGGCCGGGGTCGATGTTCTGATCATCGACGACTTGAACGGGCTGGATGCGCCGCAGATCAAGATTCGTATCGTCGGCGAAGCGCTCGGCATCGTCCAGCGGGCGGAAGCGTTGGCGCAGGATGTGGAAGCGCGGATGGCGGCCGTGATCGCGGCATCCGCCGATGTCGAGCGCCCGCTGCGCGTGATGCACATTTACATTCGCCGCGGCGGACTTCAGTTGGTCTCGGGCGCGGGCAACAAGGCGGCGGCGATTATCGATGCCGCCGGCGGTGTTGACGCCGCCGCCGAAGCCGGCATTGTAGGCTGGCAGCCACTGAGTCCCGAGGCCCTCGTCGCGGCCGATCCGGATGTCTACCTGGTCATGGATCGCGGTCTTGAAGTGATCGGCGGCATCGATGGACTGCTGGAGATTCCAGGTATGGCTGAGACCAGAGCCGGCGAGGGACCGTACGTGATCTCGATGGCTGATCTTTACTTACTCGGATTCGGACCGCGCCTGCCCGAGGCGGTCGCCGATCTGGCCGGGTTCCTGCGTGAGGTCCGAGTCGAGATCGACGCCGAGGACAGTCAAGCTAGCGAAGAGTAGTGGCCGATCGACCGCTCGCCCAACTCCGGGAGCGGCGTCCTGAGTGGGCGGACGCCGGCGATAGGCCGATGCCCGGTCTGCTTGGTGTACTCGCCTGGGCGACGCTGTCCGTCGCCCTCTTGGCGCTGGTAGCCGCCAACCTGGTCCTGGGCGCCTTCGACGTTGACGTGCTGCGCATCGTGGGACTGATCTTCGACAAGGCCGGAATCGACCTGGGCATCGAGTACACGCGCCGCGAGGAGGCGGTCGTCTGGGTGATCCGGCTGCCGCGCATGGTCATGGCGGCGCTGGTCGGGGCCGGACTCGGCGTGTCGGGCGCGGCGTTGCAGGGATTGTTCCGCAACCCGCTGGCCGACCCCGGTCTGATCGGCGTCTCCAGCGGCGCCGCGTTCGCCGTCGCCCTCTCGATCGTGCTGGGGATCACCGCCTGGGGCGCGTTCGTCCAACCCCTGGCCGCGTTCATCGGCGGACTCACCCTGACCTTCCTGATCTACGCCTTCGCCCGGCGCGGCGGACGGCAGCAAATGGCGACGATGCTGCTGGTCGGGATCGCCGTCAATGCCCTACTCGGCGCGGCGATCAGTTTCATCCTCTCCTTCTCCGACGATGCCGAACTGCGCGACATCGTGTTCTGGACCCTGGGCAGCCTGGCTGGATCGATCTGGAGCTATGTGCTGGCCGCCGCGCCGTTGATCCTGCTCGCGGTGGCCGTCCTGATTCGTCAGGCGGGCGCGCTCAATCTGCTCTCGCTCGGTGATGCTGAGGCGCGCCACCTGGGACTCCGCGTGCAGCGCTCGCAACTGCTGATTGTCGCGGCCGCGGCGATGGCCACCGGCGCCGGCGTGGCGGTGGCGGGCGTGGTTGGCTTCGTTGGCCTGATCGCGCCGCACATGGTTCGCCTCGTGGTTGGTCCCGATCATCGACGGCTGATGCCGGCCAGCGCCATCGCCGGCGCCATCCTCGTGCTCGGCGCCGACCTCGCGGCGCGCACGATTGTCGCTCCGGCCGAGTTGCCCCTGGGCGTGCTCACCGCGCTGATCGGCACGCCCGTCTTCCTCTTCCTGATCGACCGCGCACGCCGCAGCCTGGCGTCCGGCTTCTAGCAGGCTGCCGACACGACCCCACACCCGTCCTTCCTGCGTAGCCGCAAGTTCGCGAGGCCACGGCTGGCACTGTTTACCGTTCCACTCGCGGACATTCGTTTCTATGATATTAACCACAATATGCAGATAAGTGCTCCGCCGCTGTCGGTGCGACCGAGAATCGGCACTCCTTCCCGCACCGGAGCGCTGTCGCTGTGTCTACTGGCTTTGGGCGTGGCTATGCTCGCAAGCCTCGCGCTGGGCAGTCGGCAGGTCGGGCTCTGGACATCGATGGAGGCTCTGTACAGCAACGGCCGGACGCTGGCCGACCACAT
>JAPPBK010000006.1 GCA_026705105.1 Chloroflexota bacterium
ACCGGCCCGACGAATCGATCTACTGGTCCGCTTACACGCGAGGCAAACGCGGGATCACCTGCAACCTCGAGGACGAGCGCGGTCGCGACCTGCTCCTGCAACTCCTCGAGACCGCCGACTTCCTGATCGAGTCCTCGGATGTGGGCCGGATGGCCGAGCTGGGTCTGGACTACGAAACGCTACGAGCGCGATTTCCGCAGCTGATCTACACCTCGATCTCCGCCTTCGGGCAGACGGGTCCGAAGGCGCATTACGTCGGCTCCGACCTGGCGATCTGGGCGGCCGGGACGCCGCTGCTGATGACCGGCGACGACGACCGGCCGCCGGTGCGGGTCTCGCAGCCGCAGTCCTGGGGGCACGCATCGGGCGACGCGGCCGGCGGTGCGATGCTCGCGCTGCACGCGCGCCACCGGTCCGGCCTCGGTCAACATGTCGACATCTCGGCGCAGGTCTCGGCCGCGCAGGCAACGCTGGCGCAGATCCTCGCCTACTCGGTCGGCTCGCCCGACCCCGAACGGTACGGAGGCGGACTCAAACTGCGCGGCGTCGGATTGCGCGGCACGGCTGACGTCTCCGACGGCCACATCGTGATGACCCTCGCGCCAGGACCGGCGATCGGCCACTTCGCCAATCACGCCGTCAAGTGGCTGGTCGATATCGGAGCCGTGGACGAGAGCCTGGCTGACGAGGACTTCGTCACCTACGCCGACCGCGCGGCCGTCGGCCAGGCCGACCCCGAGCTCTTTCCTCGCGTGCAACAGATCATGCGCGAGCAGGTCGCGACGCGCACCAAGCAGGAGATGCTGGATATCTCGATCGGGTACGACTTGCTGCTCGTCCCGGTCCTCGACGTCGTCGACCTCGGCGCCAGCCGTCAGCTGGAGTCGCGCGAGTTCTGGCGGGAGATCGAGCACGTCGACGGCCGCGTGGTCACCTATCCCGGCCCCCCGCTCAAGGTCTACCTCGACGGCAAGGCGATGGACGGCCGAATGAGCCCGCCTCCGACACTGGGACAGGACAACGCAGCGGTCTATGCGGAACTGGGTCTGAGCGCGGATGAGCTGGCCTCCCTGGAATCGGCAGGCGTGATATGAGCGAACCGGCCGGACTGCCCGAGGGAACCGGACCGCTCGCCGGGGTCAAGGTGCTCGACCTGAGTTGGATCGTCGCCGGGCCGACCGTCGGTCGTGCGCTGGCCGACTACGGTGCCACCGTGATCCGCGTCGAGTCGCCGACCCGAGTCGATACGGCGCGGGTCGTGGGTCCGTTCCACGGCGACGAGCCGGGCGTCGAGAACTCGGGACTCTACGGCAACGTCAACGCCGGCAAGTGGGGCTTGACGCTGGATCTGCGGATCCCTGAGGCGAGAGATATCTTCCGCCGGCTGGTCCAGTGGTCCGACATCGTCAGCGAGTCCTTCACCGCGGGCATTCTTGGCCGCTGGGAGCTGGACTACGAGCATCTGCGCCGGGACAAGCCCGACCTGATCATGCTGAGCAGCACGCTGTTGGGACAGACCGGCCCGTACAACACGGTCAGCGGATTCGGCAGCCAGGGCGCGGGCATGGCCGGGGTGCAGTACCTCGTCGGCTGGCCTGATTATCCGCCCGCCGGTCCGTTTGGACCCTACACCGACTATCCCGCGCCGCGTTTCGCGTTGGCCGGCCTCCTCGCCGCCCTCGATCATCGACGACGCACCGGGGAGGGCGTGTTCATCGATCAGGCGCAGGCCGAGGGCACGCTGCAACTGCTCGCCCCGGCGCTGATCGACTACAAGAACGGCGGACCGGCTCTCGAACGGCTGGGCAACGACGACCCGCAGATGTCGCCGCACGGCGTCTACCCATGCCAGCCGCCGGAGGGCAGGGCGGAGTCCTGGATCGCCATCGCCGTCGCTTCCCACGATCAATGGGTGCGGCTCGCGCCGATCATTCGCGCTGAGGCCTCGTTGACGCTGCCCGATCGTCGGGAACGCAAGGACGCCATCGACGAACTGATCACCGCGTGGACGAGCCGGCGGGCCGCCGCCGAGGTCGAGTCGATCCTGCAGACCCTTGGCATCTCCGCGCACGTCCTCTCGAACACCGAGGAGGCCGCCAACGACCCCCAGCTCAGACACCGAGATCACTTCCGCCGCATCCCCCACCCGCTGCACGGCGAGACAGTCGTCGAGGGGCCGCGCTACATCCTCTCCGACACGCCAATCGACATCGCCCGCCCGGCCCCGCAGTACGGCGAACACAACGAGCAAATCCTCAGGGATGTGTTGGGCCTGAGCGAGGAGGAGATCCAATCCCTCGCCGCCTCCGGCGCGTTGAGCTAGCCCTCCGCCGACATCCACTCGGCGATGCGTTCGCCCAGCATCATGCAGGTGAAGTTGGTGTTGGCTCGGACCAGGGTGGGCATGATCGAACCGTCAACGACGCGCAGATTCTCGACCCCATGGACGCGGCCATCGCTGTCAACCACCGCGCCTTCTGACGGGTCGGCCCCCATCGGACAGGTGCATGTCGGGTGGGCCATGCTCGTCGCCGTGGCGTGGATCCACTCGTCGAGCTTCTCGTCGTCGTCCACGGTCTCTTGATCAATGTCGATTGCGCCTCGGTGGAAACGCTTGAGCTCCTCGGACTGAGCGAGATTCCAGGCGAGCCTCGCACCTTCGCGCAGTCGGATGCGATCGCCCTCATGCTCGTCAAACTTCAAGTCGATGTTCGGATGCTGGGTATGGTCGGCGCTCTGCAACGTGACCGAGCCGTACGAGTTGGGCAACTGCACGCCTGGCGCAATGCCCCAAACCCAGTCCGAATCCGGCGCCTGCTCATCCTCGCCGACCCAGGCGCCGAATCTTGCTTCCGGACCGATCAGAATGTGGCCGAGCAGGTAGACCTGCATGTCGTTGAACTCGCCCGTCGCGGAGGTGTAGCGCAGCAGCGTCTGCGCCAACGGTCGGTCGGGATCGACCGTGCCCGGCGTCGGCCAGAACAGCATCGGCGTCATCGGGTGGTCCATCAGGTGCTTGCCCACGCCGGGCAGGTCAACCAGCGACGGAATGCCGAGCTGGGCCAGTTCGTCGGCTGGGCCGATTCCGCTGCGCAGGAGGATCGCGGGGCTCATGATCGCGCCGGCCGAGAGGATGATCTGCTTGCCCCGAACCTCTTGCAGCTCGCCGTCGCACTCGACCACGAGCCCGACGGCGCGGTTGCCTTCGAACAACACTCGGTCGACCAGGCAGTGTCCGCGCACCGTCAAGTTGAGCCGATTGCGCGCTTGCGAGAGGAAACCCAGGTTGGCCGACCAGCGCGTCATCCGCTCGGGGCCGTCGCGGTTCATCGCCAGCGGCGAGATACCGGTCGACTCCGGGTCATTCTGGTCGTTGGTCTGCTCGAAGCCGTGGGCGACGCAGGCGTCGTAGAAGCCGCGTTGGACATCCTCCATCTCCTCCCGCGTCCAGCGGCGCACCGGGATCGGTCCGCCCTGGCCGTGGAAGTCGCCGCCTTCGTCCTTGTCGTCCTCGATCGCACGGAAGAAAGGCAGACACTCCGACCAGGCCCAGCGATCGTCGCCGGTCATCTCGGCCCAGGTGTCGTAGTCGCCCGGCGCGCCGCGGATGGCGACGCCGGTGTTGATCGCCGACGATCCGCCCACCAGCTTGCCGCGCGGCAGCGGAGCGTCGCGGCCGGGGACGAAGGTCGCGTTGAAGCCCCAATCGTGCGCGACCACCGACGGCTCGTGGATGCTGTTGACATCGCTCGGCAGTGCGTCGAGCGAGGCGTAGTCGGGTCCGGCGTCCAACAACAGCACCGAGCGCGAGCGATCCTCGCTCAGCCGCGTTGCCAGCACCGCGCCCGACGATCCGGCGCCCACGATGATCACGTCGTATTCCACTTGGATCCTCCTCGCTCAACCTGCTCACTCACGTGCGAGCCTGAGGGTAAGACATCGCCGGCTCTGTTCGATTCATGCGCCGCCGGAGCGGTTGGGGCGAGAGACGGCGATCAGCTCGGCGGACATCGGAGAGAGCTGCCGCGCCGCGGCGACAACCTGAGCCAGCCTCGGGCGACTGGCGATCATGATCCAGAGCAGCCCTGTTGCCGCGCCGATGCCTACGACCGTGAAGCCCAGAGTGAAGTCCCCGGTCGCGTCGCGCAGCGTACCCACCACGAGCGATCCCGCGACCATGAAGAGCATCATCACCGTCGACGACCAGCCCATGATCTGTCCGAAACTCGAGGCGCCGAAGTAGTCCGCGCGCAGCGCCGTGATCAGCGGTCCGCGAGCGCCCCAGGCGAGCCCGTTGACGACGGAGCAGAGCATGACCATCCAGTAACTGTCGGCGATGCCGAAGATCACCGCCGCCGCGCCGTGGCCGACCATGCAGAACAGCAGGATCAACCGCTTGGAGATCACGTCGCCGAGATAGCCCATCGTGAACTGACCGACGAGCTGAAAGGCCGACATCACAGACCAGGCCACGCCGGCTTCGGCGGCGGTCAGGCCCTCGATCTCCTGAACTCGCGTGGCGAAGTAGACCATCATGCCCGAGATCACCATCAGGGGCGTGCCGTGGGCCAACGCCAGCGCCCAGAACGCGCGGGTGCGCAGCGCTTCTCTGGCGGTGAAGTCGCGGTGCCGGTAGGCGCTGTTCGGGTCCCGTCGGGCAGCTCCGCCGCCGCTGCCGGAAGTCGCCGACGGCCTGGAACCGCCGTCGGGTTCCATCCCCTTTTCCCGAGGATCGCGGACGAACAGCGAAGACAGCGCCATGCCCACGACCAGCAGGACTCCTGCGGAGAGTATTGCCGTCCAGCGCCAGCCGACCGCATCGATCAATGCGCCCACGACCGGCGGCAGGAATCCACCCAGGCCAAAGCCCATGGCCATGAATCCCAGCGCGCGTGAGCGCAGCCGTTCGAACCAGGTCACGGTGACGACGGAGATGGTCATGAATCCACCCACGGACGCGCCAATCGAAATCAGGAAGTAGAAGCCGATGAAGCTGCCTTCGTCCCACAACCGGCTGAAGGCGAACATCCCGAGCGCCGTGGCCCGGTCGTAGCGGAGCCCGGCCTCGATCAGGACCGGATCGAGGTCGATCTCCTC
>JAPPBK010000111.1 GCA_026705105.1 Chloroflexota bacterium
CTTGGGCTTGCCGGTCGAGCCTGAGGTGTAGAGGATGAAGAGCGGGTCCTCGGCGTCGAGGATCTCAGGCTCGCACTCGTCCGACTGGCGGGCGACGGTCTCGTGCCACCAGACATCGCGGCCGTCCTTCATCGTCACGTCGCCGCCGGTGTGCTGATGAACCAGCACGAACTCGACGCAGTCGACGCCGTTCGCGTCGAGCTGATCCATCGCCGCGTCGACGTTGGCCTTGAGCGGCACGGTGCGTCCGCCGCGTTTGCCCTCGTCCTGGGTGATCACCGCCTTGCAAAGTGAGTCTTCCACGCGATCCGCGATTGCGGATGCGGAGAAGCCGCCGAAGATCACCGAGTGGATCGCGCCGATCCGGGCGCAGGCCAGCATCGCGGCGACGACCTCGGGCGTCATGCCCATGTAGATCGCGACGCGGTCGCCCTTGCCCACGCCGCGGCTGCGCAGCTCGTTGGCCAGTCGGCAGACCTCGGCGTGGAGTTCGCGGTAGGAGATCGACTCGTTGTCGGCCGGTTCGTCGCCCTCCCAGATGATCGCCGCCTGGTCGCCGCGCTCGGCCAGGTGCCGGTCGAGGCAGTTGACCGAGACGTTGAGCTTCGCACCCAGGAACCAGGCGATCTTGCCCTCGGCCAGATTCTCCTCCTTGAGCGTGTGCCAGGGCTCGATCAGGTCGAGATGGGTATTGGCCATCTCGGTCCAGAATGCGTCGGGCTCGTCCAGCGAGCGCCGCCAGAGCGCTTCATAGCCCTCGCGCGACGTAACCAGCGCTCCATCGCGCACATTCGCTGGCGGCGAGTACGTCTCGTTGACCGGCATCGCGGCATCGGCGGTTGTCATATCGGCATCCTCATCTGCTTCGGCAAACGGCTCGTACCGCAGATGCTACCGCGCAGCGTGGATGCCCCTTGTGCCGCAGCGTGCCCCCCTCTGCCTTCGGCATCTCCCCCCAGCAGAGCTGGGGGGAGAGCGGGAGCCCGTGGCGGTGATACGATGCAGATCGGCGCGTAACCAGCCGATCCGAAAGGTCCCACGATGGCGCAGCAGGAACCGTTTCAGCGAATCTCGGTGGAGGAGGCGGAGGAGAAGCGACAGGCCGGCGTGACGTTGATCGACACGCGCGAGCTGGACGAGTACGCCGACGGCCACGCCGCCGGCGCCCCGCTGATGCCGCACATGTCGGTGATGACCCGCGCCGACGAGCTGGAGCAGATCGCGGGCGGCAAGGATCAGCCCGTGATGTTCATCTGCGCCAAGGGACAGCGCTCGGCGGTCGCCTGCGAGTTCGCGGCGGCGCTGGGCTTCACCGACCTCTACAACGTCGAGGGCGGCACCGACGCCTGGATCGCCGCCGGCCTGCCAATCGAGCATCCCGAGTAGCGTGCGCGCCTCGGTGGCTCCGACGAGCGGTCGCATCCCATGTTGAGCGGCATGAGCGGCACGCAGCGCTACGCGGTGCTCGTGCTGATCGTCGTCGTGGTCGTGATCGTCTACCTGTTCGTGTCGGGCGGATTCGACGAATTGACCGGCGGCGGTGACGACTCGCAGCCGGCCGCCGTCGAGTTGACCGACTCACCGGACG
The DNA here is from genome assembly GCA_026705105.1 of Chloroflexota bacterium. Lineage (GTDB taxonomy): Bacteria > Chloroflexota > Dehalococcoidia > Bin125 > Bin125 > Bin125. The sequence goes on from JAPPBK010000111.1 coordinate 1,589, forward strand.
CACTGCGGACGGAGGCGATCGAGCTGGGGCACTCGGAGCTGGTCGGACCGGTCGAGGTCGCGATCATCGGCATCGCCTTCCCCGATCAAATCCGAGCCGAAGGCATCTGGCGCAACCCGGCCCAGCGCTTCGCGTCGGTCACGCTGACGATGACGAACCGCTCGAAGCAGGCGGTTGAACTGCCGCTGGACGGCCTGCAGCTGGTGACCACCGACGGTCGCGCCTACCTCGCCGACGCGGCGCTTTCGCAGGGCGCCGCGAGGGCCGCAGCCACAGTCGCCTACGCCCCGCCGCTGATCCTCCAGCCGCAACTGACGATCACCGTGGTCGCGGTCTACGACATCCCGCTCGACGCATCCGGCCTGCTGCTCCGCGTGCGCGGCGGCTGGTCGGACTTCGCGCTGTTTGAGTAACTGGCTGAGACGATGACCATCCTCATGTTTGACATCGACGGCACGCTGTCGCTCTCGCAAGGCGCGGGGACGCTGGCGATGTCGCGTACCTTCAAGCAGCTCTGGGACATCGACGACGCGCTGGACGGAATGAACTTCGCCGGCCGCTCCGACACCTGGATTGTGCCGACGGCGCTGGCCCGGCAGGGTCGCGACTGCTCGGCCGACGATCTCGCGCGCTTCATCGACCATTACGTGCCGCACCTGGGCGATGCGCTGGTTGAGCGCGACTCGCGGCTCTGTCCGGGCGTTGAGCCACTGTTGGCGGCGCTTGCGAATGAAGACGTGACGCTGGGACTGGGCACCGGAAACTTCCGCCGAGCCGCCGAGGCCAAGCTCGCCCCACTTGGTATCTGGCATTACTTCGTCGACGGCGGCTTCGGCGACGACCACGCCAATCGCACCGAGTTGCTCGCCGCCGGCCTGGAACGCCTGCGCCGACACTCCAGCGACGGGTCTGACATTGTCGTGATCGGCGATACCGGCCACGATGTCGAGGCGGGGCACGCGATTGGCGCCCGAGTCGTCGCCGTCAAGACCGGCTACTCGCAGCCCGGCGAGCTGGACGATGCGGATGTCGTGTTGGATGACCTGTCAGACCTGAACCGATCGCTTGATGCGATCCTTGCGTGAGGATCATGTCGCTCCAGTGACGGTTGGACAGGGACTGAGATGGGTCGTGTTCCGGGAATGTTCAGACGGTTCTTCAAGTACCTCTTCGAAGCTGTGTGGAAGCTCTTGGTGTTGCCGGCTCGCGTCGCGTCACTGGTGGGAACATTGTCGTTACTGCAAGTCGCCAATGAACCACGCTCTCTGGAGGATCTGGCGGCTGGCACCGTCCAGTCCCGTCGCTCACAGGCTCAAGTCGGCGCATCTCCGACGGACCGCGACCTGGCCCGTGCATTGCTTCGAACGGACGATTTGCCGCTTGGCATGAAAGAAGTCTCACGAGACTGGATGCCGCTGGATCCGTCGACCCCGATCGTGGTTTCGACGCTGCAGCAGCTGGCCAAGCAAGAAGGACGGCTACGACGGAGAACCACGACTCGTGTGTTGCTGGAACTGAGCCGTTACCGGAACGAAGACGAATCGCGGCAGGCGATCTCTACCATCCCGCGCAACACGTTCTCCGACGGCCAACGATTGAGACGTGTAGGCAGGACCGACGATTATGAAATGGCCGCATACGAGTGGACAGGGATGGAGGACGGTGAACCGGCGGAACGAGTGCTTCAACTCCGCCTCCAGCGTGGTACGGCAGTGGCCATCATGCTGGCGCAAACCAATCGGCCCAACCCGCGCTGGGATTCCGAAGTCCAATCCATGATGCGAATCGTCGGCGAACGCCTGCGATAGCCTGAGTCCATGTCTACCGAGCTTGTCATTGGCATTCTGATCCTGCTGCTCGTCGTCGGCGTGCCGCTTGTGCAGGCGATCGTTCGCGCATTCCAGCGGCGGCGGTCGCTGGGGATTGAGGGGGTGTCGGGGCTGCGGGCTGCGGGATTGCGCGCCGACGACCTGCCCGCCGGGCTGTCTCCGCAGACGGCGGAGGCGGTGACCTCCGAGGAGATTGCGCTGGCCGACGACAATCCCGAGGCGACGATTGCGCAACTCGACGAGTCCGGCCGCGTGGTCGGCTACCGCGAGAGTTTTCGCGACCCGCGTTCGATGGGCGAGTTCCTCGACTGGGTCTGCGGCCAGACCGTCTACCGCAACCGCGCCCACCGGCGGATCGAGCTGGAGTTGACGCGCTACGAATCCGCCGACCAGGCGTCGGCGGTGCTGGCCGAGGAGCCTCGGCTGGACCCGAGCGACGCCGAGGTCAGCGTCGAAGACGCGGGCGAGCGCGGCGGGATACTCGCCCGCGAGTGGACGCGCAGCGAGAACGGCGCGGGCGTCCAGCGGATGCTGGAGCTGCGCTGGGCCTCTGGCGATGTCCTGGCCGTGGTGCGCGGCGACTCGGAGCCCTCGGGCGCGCTTGACGACAACGACGTGCGGCGAGTGGCCGAGTTGGTCAAAGGTCGGCTCGGATGACTCCCGTCGAGCGCGCCGAGCTTCTGAACGCCTATCGCGACGGCCCCAGTCGGCTCAAGGAGTCGGTCGCCGGCGCGTCAATCGCACAGCTCGACGACGCGCCGCCGGAGCCGGGTTGGACCGCGCGCGAGAACGTGCATCACGTCTCCGATGTCGCCGTCATGGCCGGTCTGCGCCTGCGCATGATGCTGCTCGACATCGAGGTCGAGATGTGGCCCATCGACGGTGACATCATGCAGAAGCGCCTGCGCAACGACAGGCGTCCCGTCACGCCGGCGCTACGCACGGTTGAGGCGTTGGTCGAGTCGGCCGCGTCGATCCTCGATGCGCTCAGCGAAGACGAGTGGACCCAGCCGCGTCCGATGCCGGGCAACGCGTCGCGCAGCGTCGAGGACTGGCTCGCCGCCAGCGTCCGCCACGTCGACGAACACATCGATCAGATCCGCTACGCCCTCACCGGCACCTGCTAGGACCGGAACCATGCCCGAGCATCCGAGCGAGCGTCCGCAACTGCTCGTTGATTACCTTGAATCGACCTTCGCGATCGAGCAGGTGCTGGGTGAGCTTTCCGAGGACCAGCTTGAGTCGCGCGAGGGCCCGGATGAGTGGTCGGTGCGCCAGATCGTGCATCACCTGACCGACAACGAGGTCGCCGACGCGATGCGACTGCGCCAGATGCTGGCCCACGACTCGCCCCTGATCGTGCCGTTCGACGAGCAGCTATTCCATGCTCGTCTCCATTACGACCGCGAGATCGAGTCGTCGGTCGCTACCTTCTTCGCCTTGCGCGCGTCGAGCGGCGCGATCCTCGAACAGATCGCGGCGGAGGACTGGTCGCGCGAGGGCCGGCACGAGGAACGCGAGCGCTACTCGGTCGAGATCCTGGTCCAACAGAACATCGTGCACGACCGCGCGCACCTGGACCAGATCCGGCGAGCGCTCACGACGACTGGAGACGGCTAATGGCGCAGACGTACACCTCAGCGGACGTGGACGAC
>JAPPBK010000291.1 GCA_026705105.1 Chloroflexota bacterium
AGTTGGTCTTCTCAAGTACACGGAGGCCCTGAGGTTCACCCTGCGGCATGAATGTGCGCATCGAGAACGGCTTCGACATACCATTGCTCCCAAGCAGAAAGCCTAACCGTCACTGTGTACAAGAGTCCCACCATCCCCGACCTCAACTCCGAGGAGCAGGCCGCCCACGAGGCTGGGCTGGCCGTACGGGCCGACGCTGAGGCGCGAGCGCCCGGCTGGATTGGGCGGACCGTTGATGTCGCGCTCAACACGAATCATGGGTTTCCGCGTGGTGAAGCTCGGCTTGCGCTGCAGCTTGGACCGGCCGAGGAGGTCGTGGCGGCGCTGTTGCCGGCGCTGCTCTCGGCCAACAAGCGGATGCGGCGACGCTCGATGACGCTGCTGCCGCGACTCGACCCGGACGAAGTCTGCCGCCAGCTCGACCCGATCCTGGAGTCGGGCGAGCGCAACTCGCGCCGCGCGGCCTGCGTGGCGCTGGCCGCCATCGGATCGCCGGCGTCGGCGTTGCTCGAGCGCCTGACCGACGACCCGGACGGCGCGATCCGCAACCGCGCCAGACGCGCGCTCGACGCCATCGCCGCCCGCCCGCCCGAGAACGGCAACCGCAGCCTCTCCGATGTGCGCCCCTTCGGCCTCCCCTACCGTGACGAACCGCCTCCGCGACCCCAGTCGTTCGCCGTAGCGGCGTTCAACTTCTCTTACGGCGTCAACCTGGGCACGCTGGTGCGCAGCGCCGAGGCGGCGGGCGCCGAAGCGGTCTGGATCATCGGTCGGGACTTCTACTACCGCCCATCGACCAAAGGCACCGACTGGTGGCTACCGGTCGAAACGTTCGATTCCGCTGATGATTGTCTGGCCCGCGCGGTCGAGGAGGGGTTCGAAATCGTCGCCCTACAGCAGGGGCCTACGGCGCAGCCGGTCTGGGAGACTGAGTGGCCGGAGCGGCCGCTGATCGTCGCCGGCAATGAAGGCGACGGACTACCAACCTCATTCCTAGACGCCGCAGCACTGCAGTTGGAGTTGCCGGTGTTCGGGGAGATCGACAGCCTCAACGTAGCCGTTGCGACCTCGGTGGCGATGTACGCCTTTCGCGGTTGGCAAGCTCGGCAGCAGCAGAGGTGACGCGCCGCTTCAGCCGTCGCGCGATCCTGCGCGCCGGCGCGGTCTGCGCCGTCGGCGCCTCGCTCGGACCGCAAGTCCCGACGGCCGCTCGCGAGACCGGCGAGATCCCGCTGGTCGCAGGATGGAACAGCGCCACCTGGTGCGGTCCCGACACGCCCATAGCCGATGCCGTCGCTTCGCTGCCGTTGATCGCGGCCTACGGCTGGGATGTCCCCGTTCAGCGATGGCTCGCGTACGCGCCGAACACGCCAATCAACTCGATCGGCACGTTGCGGCACGGTCAGCCGCTGCGGTTGCGGCTCGCATCGGACGCGATCTGGCGGCAGCCGAGCTATCGCGGCCCCTTGCCCGAACCGGTCGAGCTTCCCGTGGGTTGGTCGTACCTCGGCTGGTCGGGGCTGCGCGAGGCGGTCTGGACCGCGTTCGGCGAAGACCCGTACGGCCCCGTCGCCGAGGTCTGGCGCTGGAACACCGAGTACGAGCAGTGGTACTCCTACGTCCCCGGGGAGTCCGCGCAGCAGCTCTTCGCGGTGCTGCATCCGGGCAACGCGGTCTGGGTCAAGATGCGAGTCGGCTCGGCGCGCTGGAATCCGGCAGGCGGGATCGTCCAGGCCGACCTTGCGTCACGTGTCGTGCCGGGCGAAATCACGTACTATCACCCATCGCTGGCCGGCGGCGTGATGTACTGTCCGCCGCACAATCGCTACGACCCGCAGGACGTGACGGTCGGCGCGGCGGTCACCTGGCCCTGCGGCACTCGATTGCGCATCTGGCGGGACGAGCGGTTTGTCGACGTGATCGTGCAGGACACTGGACTGCTGGGGCACAACCACGTCGACCTCTCCGAAGCAGCGTTCCAGCGATTGGCAACTCTTCCTGAAGGCCGTGTAAGCGTCTTGATCGAAGTGCTCGCGGGACCCGATTAACCGCGTCTGGACGACGCCGGCTCTGAATAGGCTGTCTGCGAGGAGGACCGCTCATGCGTCGTCTGTCATCGCTCCCCGCCGCAATCGTTTCCGCCGTGCTCGCGGCGGCGCTCACGGCGGGAATCATGCTCACGGTAAGCGGAGGCGCCGCTCGACCCGTCGGCGATCAGGAAGGCGGAGCGCGCAATGTCGCGCTCCTCACTCCCGAACTGGAGACCGTGCAACCTACGCCTGCGGTCCCGATTGAGCCCGGGGAACCCCTGCTGGAACCTGGTCTCGCAGCGGCTGATTGGTCGCAGGCGTACGCAATCGCCGTGCCTTCTCTGGTCACGGTGGTCACCGACGACGGCAGCGGTTCCGGATTCTTCGTCAGCGACGACGGTCACGTCATCACGAACTTCCACGTGCTCGGCGAACACGATCGGGCGGTGGTGATCACGCAGGACGGCGCCAGTGTCGAGGGTGAACTGGTCTCGCGCGATATCGGCAACGACCTGGCGCTGATCAAGATCGATCCACAGGGCATCGAGATCGTCCTGCCGGCCTACGGCTCACTGGACGATCTGCGCATCGGCGATCCCGTCGGCGCGCTCGGCGCGCCATACGCACTACTGAACACGCTCACCGTGGGCATCGTCTCGGGTCTGGGCCGCGATCGACAGAGCGGCAATCGCACAACCGAGCCGCTGCGAGACATGATCCAGACCGATGCCGCGCTCAACCCCGGCAACTCGGGAGGCATGCTGGTTGACGCCCAGGGACGGGTCGTTGGCATCCCCACGCAGATCGAAACTCCCGATCAGGCCTGGAGTGGAATCGGATTCGCGGTCAGCGCCGACGCCATGCTGCGCTCGCTGCCCACGATGTTGGCCGGCGAAGATGTGGAGCGCAGTTACCTCGGCGTGTCACTTGATCAGATCGATGGACGACTCGAGATCGCGGACGTCGTCTGCGGATCGGCGGCCGACCAGGCCGGCCTGCGGGACGGCGACGTAGTGCTCGCGATCAATGACGAAGAGGCCGTGACATTCGACCAGCTCATGGAGCGAATGGCGTCGCTGGCGCCGGGTGACGAACTCACGATCACGGTACGGCGCGGCGCCAGGAGTCTCACGTTGGACGCGACCGCAGGCAGTTGGCCGGCGACCATTCCGCAAGGCGAATGCGGCTAACGCCGCATCTGCTTACTCGGCGACGCGCTTCGCCAGGGGCGTGGCGAGCATCAACAACGCACAGACAGCCAAACAGACGCCCATCGTCAACAATCCGGCGCGCGCGCCGAGCAGGTCCGCCAGACCTCCGGTGACCAGCGCGCCGACGAGGATCATGCCGCGCGCGATGTTCATCAGGCTCAGCGCGCGGCCGGCCATGCCCTCGGCGGTCTGAGCGAGCAGGGTCAGGTTGGCCAACGACATCACATTGGTCGAGCAGGCCGCAGCGATGAAGACGCAGATCGCGACGACGACCATGTGCGGTGCGCCCGACATCCCGGCAAGCGCGACTCCGGCCGCGATCAACAGCACTGCCATCAAACGTCCAGGAGTCGGAATGGTCCGCCAACCGGCCAGCAGCAACGAGCCTGCCGCTGCGCCGGCGCCGCCGACCGCGATCAGGTACCCGACCCAGGAGCGCGGCTCACCGAGCACGTCGATCACCATCAGCGGCACAAAGACGCTCTGGTAGGGCACGAGGAAGACGAACATGACCACCGAGATCGCGAGCACCGCGAGCGGCCAGCGGGTCTCGAAGGCCCAGCGCACCCCGCCCAACGTCTGACGTACCAATGAACCGCCCGCACGGCCGGCTGCGGCGGCGGCTTCGCCGCGCGAACGGATCATGGCGCTGCAAACCACTGCGCCGACGTAGATGGCGGTCATCGCTCCGTAGATCCAGACGAAGTCGGCTACGGCCAGCAGCACACCAGCCAGCAGGGCCCCGCCGATGCGCATGACCGTGTTGGCCGTCTGGGAGAGCGCCACGGCCGGTCGCAGGGAAGCGGCCGGGACCATCGAAGGCAGGATTGCCTGTCGAGCCGGTTGGAAGAAGGCGATATTCACGCCCGCTGCCGCCGCGAGCGCAATCACATGCCAGGCTTCGGCGAGTTCCAGGAGCAGCAGCAGGAACAGCGCGCCCGCTGCCGCGACGTTGCCGGCCTGGGAGAGCACCAGGATGGTGCGGCGCGGATATCGGTCGACGATCGCTCCGGCGAACAGGCCGAGGACCAGGTTGGGCGCCATCCGCGCGGCGAGCACCGTGCCCAGCAACACCGCGGAGCCTGTCAGCTCGTAGACCAGGACCGGTCGCGCGACCTGGTCCAGCCAGAGCGCGGCCGAGCGCAGGAAGATCGCCAGCCAGAGCACGCGATAGTCTCGCGACGCGAAGGGCGAGAACATACCCGCCTCACGGCGGCGCAGCGAGGCACGGCGTCTGCCGGCGTCCGCCTCTGTGGACTGCGGTGTTCGCTCCGAAATCGAGGACTACTCCTCGTCGGCGTACGGCGCGCGGCCCTGCATCACGTTGAGCAAGCCCTGGCGCGAGAACTCGTCCGACTTGGCGAAGTTGATGATCACGCGCTCGCGGTCTTCAACCGCTTGCGCCGCCGCGGCGACCTGGGGGGCGATATCCAGTGGAATCTCGCAGACGCCGTGCTGGTCGGCATGCAGGAGATCTCCGGGATGCACCGTCACGCCGCCAACCGTGACCGGTTGTCCAATCTCGACAATGTGCACGTACGCGTGCGAGACCAGGATCTCCTTGGACAGGAACTGGAAACCGAGCTCGCGCACTTCATCGAGGTCGCGGACTCCACCGTCGGTCACCAGACCGACCGCGCCCAGCGCCTTGTGGATGTTGCCATTCACTTCGCCCCAGAACGAACCGATCGGCGGTTGATCGAGGTCCTGGATCACGATGATGCGCGGCCCGGGAATCGACTCGATGTGCGCCCACCAGTCCGGCGCCGACTTGGTCTGCGGGTCATCGCCCGGCGGAATCGAGGCGCGAATCTTGCAGGTCGCCGCG
>JAPPBK010000436.1 GCA_026705105.1 Chloroflexota bacterium
CCTTGACGGCGCGGGTCTGGAGCGAGGCGAGGTCGGAACCGGAGCCGGGCTCGGAGTAGAGCGTGCACCACCAGGTCTCGGCGTCGGCGATGCCAGACAGGTGCTCCTGCTTCTGTTCGTCGGTGCCGTAGAGCATCAGCGACGGACCAACCCACTGGACGCCCATGTTGCCGCCTGCGCCGGGAGCGCGGTGGTAGGCCATTTCCTCGGACATGATCATCTGCTGCGAGTGCGGCGCGTCGAGGCCGCCGTGCTCCTCGGGCCAGGCCATGGTCAGCCAGCGGCGCTTGGCCATCTCGGACTGGAAGGCGCGGGTGACCTCCATGATCTGCGCGTCGTAGCCCTCGCCCTGCGCTCGGCTGCCCCAGTCGTCGGGCAGGTTGTCGGAAATGAACGTTTGGACTTCCTGGCGGAAGTCGACGATTGTCTGGTCCTCGCGATAGTCCATCTGCTAAGTCCCCTCTGCGAATCGCGGATCAGCATCAGTCTAGCGGTTACGCCTCTGCGTGCCCGGACCCGCCCTGACGATTGACTGGTAGTGTGAGTTGAAGCGGGGTTTGAGGACAGATCGGGCATGCGCGACGTGCCACGATTGCCCAGGTTCAGTTACGGCAGACTGCTCATGGCGCTGTTGGCGCCGGCGGCGTTGGCGCTGAGCGCCTGCGTGTTCGGCGGGGAGTCCGATCGCGACCTCTCGCAGTACTTTCCGCCGCCGCCGGACGAGCAGTCGCAACGCGCGCAGGACGAGTCCGGCTCGGCCGAGGCGGCCGTCGGCGCCGAAGCTGCGTCGGGGCGGGCGGGCTACATCCCGCCGGCGGAAGACCTGGAGAATCTCGATGTCGCGCCGCCGTCGGCGCGGTTTGCGGTGCAGAGCTTCTTCCACCTGATTGCCACCGGGCAACTGGCCAGGGCCTATGAGCGAACCTCGACTGAGACGCGTGAACGGATTGGCGCCGAAGCGTTCGAGCAGCGCTACCGCGATATCTGGGCGGAAGCGACGATCGGCGGCGTGAGCTGGGAGGTTGTGGCGCACGAAGACGAGAACGCGTCGTCGCACGAAGTCGTGCTGCGTTACCAGACGACGTTCTTCGGCGAGATCGAGGAGATCGTGCAGGCGCGGACATTGCGCCAGCCGCACTGGGTGGTCGATTGGACGCCTGATCTGATCTTCAGCGGCCTGGGCTTCCCCGGCTACCTGATCCACTCGCAGATCGAGACGCCGGCGCGCGGGCGGATTCTCGACCGCAACGGCGTCGTGCTCGCGGGCGAGACCGAGATTGTCAGCGTCGGCATCAGCTGGGACAACATCAGCGACGAGCAGTTCGTGCTCAACTTCTTCACTGAGCGAATCGGCGCCGACGAAGAGGAAGTCCGGGCGCGGATGTACCAGGACTTGCCTTCATATCAGTTCATCAAGGTTGTCGAGCTGCCGCTGGATACCGCACAGGAGGTAATCGACGAGTTTGAACGGCTCGCTTCGCAGGGCATTTTGCTGAGCCGTGACACGCGGCGCTTTTATCCCCTCGGCGACCTCGCCGCGCACGTGATTGGTTACTTGCAGGAGATCAATCCGGAGGAGCTTGCCGAGCTGTACATCGAGGGTTATCGGGCCGGCGACTGGGTCGGCCGCGACGGGATCGAGCAGACCTTCGAACGCATCCTGGCCGGTCGGCGCGGTGGCAGCCTGTTGATCGTCGATCCGATTGGCCGGCCCATACGGGAGATCGCCGGCCGCGCCGCGATCCCCGGCGCCGATGTCCGCCTGACATTGGATGTGCGGATGCAGCAGTTGGCCGAGAGCGCGCTGGACGAAGAGTCCGGCGCGATCGTAGCGATCGATCCTCGCAGCGGGCACGTGCTGGCCATGGCCTCGTATCCGCGGATCGATCCAAACACGATCGTCGACGGGGTGACGCAGGAGGAGTACGAGAACTACTTCTTCGATCCGCGGCAGCCGTTCATCAATCGCGCGGTCAAGCAACTCTACGCCCCGGCGTCGACATTCAAAGCGATCACGCTGGCGGCGGCGCTCGAGGGCGGCGGCTATGAGATCGGCGATCGCATCTCCTGTCCGGCCCAGTGGATGAAGATCGGCGACCAACCGCTGCACAACTGGAAGGACACCGACCAGGGGCGGATTTCGCTCTCCCAGGCGCTGGCGGAGTCGTGTAACACGGTGTTCTACGACGTTGGGCTGCGCCTCGATCAGATCGACGAGGACTTGCTGCCGGATACGGCGATGAGCTTCGGGTTCGGTCAGCGCACGCGAATCATCGGTCTGAACGAAGAGCAGGGCGTGATTCCCGGTCCTGACTGGAAGGAAGCGCTGTTCAACGAGGGCTGGTACACGGGCGACACGGTCAACATGAGCATCGGACAGGGATTCGTCTCGGTGACGGTGCTGCAGATGGCCAACGCCTACTCGGCGCTGGCGACCAACGGGGTGGTGGGCACGCCAATCATCGTGCAATCGATCGAGCCTCGCGGCGCGGCGCCGCAACCGATTGAGCGCCGCTCGATCAGCGTGCTGGCGGTCTCGGCCGAGACGCTCGAGCAGGTGCAGGCGGCGCTGCGTACGACCGTCTCGCAGCCGTACGGCACCGGCTTCCACGTCTTCCGCGGCAGCGTGCTGCGAGTTGCAGGCAAGTCGGGCACCTCGGAAGACGTGATCCTCGATCCGGACGCCGAGCAGCAAGCTCAGGAGGAGTCGCAAGAGGAAGAGATTGCAGTCGGATTGAACAGCGAAGAACAAGAGGCGCAAGAAGCAGCCGATGCGGAGGCGGATGATGAGTCGCGTGAACGCTCGACCAACCACGTGTGGTTCACGGGTTGGGCCAACTTCGAAGACCCGCGCCTGGTCGTGACGGTCGTCCTGGACGATGCGTTTTCCGGATCCGACGACGCCGGGCCGATCGTCAGGCGCATCCTCGAGGGCGCGATTCTCAACAACTGGGTACCCTGAGCCAATGCGACGTTCACGATTTCGGCGGCTGGTCGAGCGCGCCCTGGACGAGATTCCCGACGAGCTCGCCGCACGGATGGATAATGTCGTCATCCTGGTGCGCAATCAGCCGACCGAAGAGGAGCGTGAATCGGTTGGGCTGAGTTCGCGGGAAACGCTGCTGGGTCTGTACGTCGGGCGTCCGCTGACGAGCCGCGGCTGGTACGGTGAGACGCTACCGGACCGGATCATGATCTACCAACAGCCGATCGAGAGCATCTGCCGCAGCGAGGACGAAGTAGTGGAGCAGGTGCGAGAGACGGTGCTGCACGAAGTCGCGCACCACTTCGGGATTGACGACGACCGTCTGGACGAGATCGGGATCGCGCCGCCGCCTCGGCATCATCACCGCGCCGCGATCAACCTGACCGAGCGCCGCCTGCCCTACCTGGAGTAGCGCCGCAGCAGCCGCTCCACTGCGTCCGGTACGAGTTCCCGGGCCCGAGACATTGCTTCTTCCACTGACATGCCCTTGGGAGTCGACGCTTCGCGATCGGCAATGCCGGATATTGCCGCATCGCCTTCGATCAGTCCCGCCACCGCGAGACAGGGCACGTGCAGCGAGCGGGACAGCGCGGCGACGCCGGCGACCGTCTTGCCGTACGCGGATTGCGTATCGAGGCGGCCTTCACCGGTGATGACCAGATCGGCATGCGCAACTCTGTCGGCGAGACCGACGGCGTCGGCGACGGCATCGAACCCGGACTGGAGCGTCGCTCCGCAGAAGGCCACCAGTCCGGCGGCCAGCCCTCCGGCTGCGCCGCCGCCCGGGATGTCGGCGACGCGGACTCCGAGATCGCGTTCGACGATAGCGGCGTAGTTGGCCAGGGCGCGGTCGAGCTGGGCGATCTGGGCCGGGGTCGCGCCCTTCTGCGGGCCGTAGACGGCGCTCGCGCCCTCGGGACCGAGCAGCGGATTCTGCACGTCGCAGAGCACGCGGAGGTCCGTGCCTCCGAGGCGCGGATCGAGCTGGCTGACTTCAATCCTGGCGAGGGTCGCCAGCGCCGCGCCGCCGGGCGGCAGCCGACGGTCGTGGTCATCCAGCAGGACGGCGCCGAGGGCCTCGGCCATGCCGGCCCCGCCGTCGTTGGTAGCGCTGCCGCCGACGCCGACCAGGATGCGCTCGACGCCGGCGTCGAGGGCGTGGACGATGAGTTGTCCGGTGCCGGTCGTCGAGGCTCGATCGACGTCCAGTTCTGCGGCGCTCAGAAGCGTCAGACCGGACGCGGCAGCCATTTCGATGACGGCGCAGCGGCCGTCGTCGATGCGTCCCCAGCGGGCGTCGACCGGCGCCCCGAGCGGACCATCGACGCGGGCGATCGAGGTGCGTCCGCCCGCCGCGTGGACGATCGCTTCGACCGTACCCGGCCCGCCGTCGGCAAGCGGAGCGCGGTCGACCTCGGCTGCGGGCAGGACTCGCGCCAGGCCGGCCTGGATCGCGTCCACTGCGGCGACGGCGGTGAGGCTGCCCTTGAACTCCTGCGGCGCGATCAGAACGCGCATGGGACTAGAAGCCTTCACCGCCCAGAATGCGGACGAGTGCAATGGTGAAGATTGCCGCCGCCCAGAGCAAGGCGGCCAGTTGGATGCGCCGAAAGAGAGATATCACGCCGCCGAAGTTCAGGTATCCCTTGAGCCAGAGCGCGGTGAGGGCGGCGAGGACGATGAAGAGAAGGGCAACGCTGCTCACGCCAACTACTGTACGGCGTGTGCGACCTGTACGACCTGTACGACCTGCCGGGCCGTGCGGCGAAGCAGCCAGGCAGAGCAAGCAGATCCGAGCTAGCGGCGGCGAGCGCTGCGGCGACGGCGGAACGTCGCCGGTTTCGCGCCGAATCCACAGACCACGCACACGAGTCGGCGTCCGTGACTGGCGGTGGGTCCGTTGCACCACGGACACGGCGGACTGTGGACCGGGGGGTTCGGAGTGGGTTCAGCAGATGTCGGAACCGGGGCAGACTGCAGCATCAACGGAAGTTGCGCGCCTCGGGAGATTGGAGCGTTGTGGCTGGGTGAAGCCGCTGACATATTGCCTACCTGCACGTGCGTTCTGTCTATCGACAAT